>CALBTS010000422.1 GCA_937968035.1 uncultured Methanomethylovorans sp. | reverse complement strand
CCTATGAACACCTTATAACGGCCTTTGGGAATCTTATTGTATCAAATAAAAAGATTGAATTCATTGAAGAAGCATTTGAGATTATTGGAGAACTTCAAGATCTTTCTGAGGAACAATCACATGAAGATGAGTTTAGAAAACTGGTGAAATCACAAATGTCCTCACTATATACCCAGATCCATAGAAACTTTGATGAGGACCTTTTCATAATAAAACAACTTGAAAGAGAGCCAAAGGATTCTGAGAAATTACAGTTTAATCTGACCAGGACCGAATTAACCCACTTCCTTCTACTTCTAAAGGACGGAGATATCATTAGCGATAACGTTTCTGACTACGCCCTGGCCATATTTTCGGAGAAGAACTTTGTCTGCACTCGAGAAAATAGTACTCAGATACCCTTGAGAAGCATTGAAAAATACATTTCCAAAATCAGATCGGGGGAACAACTATCCGAATCTGCAACAGAAAGCCTGAAAGAAATGATAAATGGTTTAAAGGACACCCTCCTGAAATCGGAAATTAAAATTAATTAATTCCTTCCGTAATCGCCTGATTATCTATTGGGGGTAAGTGATTACCCCCAATTCTTTTTGTATACATGGGTGCTAATTAGTCGAAAAAAACGAAATGGACGCAATTATCATCACGAAACAGGATCTTGATCAATTCAAGAGCGAAATCATTCAAGAAATCAGGAATAATATGAGCGGCTCAGGGTCGGAGAACTCTAGGCAGTGGCTCAGAACCCGTGATGTCTGTAGGATATTAAAAATATCCCCCAGTACTCTTCAAAACCTAAGAAACAATGGGAAGATCCCATTCAATAAATTAAATGGACTTGTCCTTTATAAGAGATCTGATATCGATTCATTGTTTGAAATCCAGAAAAAAGGCAAGCTATGATCGATTTTGTTAAATTGGACATTACTAATGGCTTATACAGTGTCTCAAGGAAAGAAATTGCTTTCTTTCGATCGATAGATGAGACTACTGGAGAATGTAAAACAAGAAGGACTGGAACCTATAAAAATCTCAAGCTCATCATAAGGAGAGAGAAGTATCTGACCTTGGAAGGGAGCCTACACAAATTCTACAACGACGGAGATCATAACTATAATGACTATGGTTTTCAGGAAATTGTAACAACTATCCATCGGCTTAGAGATGAACTAGGTATTGACCCTCTGGAATCAATCATCCAGAATATTGAGTTTGGCGTTAATATCATTGTTCCTTTTAATCCCACTGATTTATTAAAGAACCAGATCATAAACTTCAGGGGCCAGCCAAGAGATAGACATTCACCCAATGGCAAGGGCTTACTAATCCAATTCCCAAGGACAAGTTACCTGATAAAGGTTTACGACAAAGGAGCTCAGTATAACCAGGATGACAATATCCTGAGATTTGAAATCAAAACAAAAAGAATGGCATTCGT
>CALBTS010000421.1 GCA_937968035.1 uncultured Methanomethylovorans sp. | reverse complement strand
TTTGACGTGGTAATTAACATTGAGTCGTCGCACCGTTATTCGCAGGTTGATGTTTTCTTAAATGAAGTATATCGTGTTTTAAAACCAGGGGGTGTTATACTCTTTGCAGATTTTGGGAATCAGGAAGACCTTAAAAAACTAAACGCACATTTGAAAAATCTAGATTTTAAACGCTTAAAAAATGGAATAATTACGGAAAATGTTGTAGAAGCGTTAAAATTATCAACACCAAATAGGGAAGAATTGGTGAGAAGACTGCTGCCAAAATTTCTTCAGAATTTAGGTAGGGCCTGCTGAAAAAGGTTTACTTGTTTGAAATTTAATCATTTATATCGATATTCGTAAAAACAAGTGCAAGGGAATATGAAAAAGGTCCAAAAAAAGCGTGCACCCTCACCACGTTATGTGAGCCCTCAGCAGCTCACTCTTGATTGTTTTCGCAGTCCTTTTGAACAAAATCTTAATCCAAGTAACCGATGGGTCGTTCTTGCGAAACTGATACCCTGGGATGAAGTCTGTGATTTGTATTTGAAGAATGTCGGCGTTAGTACCACGGGTCGCCCCGCTTTGAGCCCTCGGATTATCATTGGTTCGATGATCATTAAACACATGTGCAATCTGGATGATCGCGAAACGGTGAATCAGATATCTGAAAACATCTACATGCAGTACTTTCTAGGTTACTCAACCTTCTGTAGCGAGATTCCTTTCGATGCCTCATTATTTGTAGATTTTCGCAAGCGTCTTGGAATGGAGAATCTCAATGCGATTAATGAGAGAATCGTAAAGTTAAAGACGAGACTAGAAGGAAATAAGGGACAAGACTCATCAACTTCTGATAGCCAGAACGGTTCAGCTGCTCCTGACGAAAACAAAGGCCGCATAATTCTTGACGCCACTGCCTGCCCACAGGATATTGCTTATCCCACAGACTTGAATTTATTGTCAGAGGCTAGAGAAAAGACAGAAGAACTGATAGACCAACTCTACAATGCAGACATTCACGAAAAGAAGCCAAGAACTTACCGTCTTATTGCGCGGAAGCGTTACCTACAAACGGCTCAGAAGAGAAATAAATCCCGAAAGGAAATCAGGAAAGCTGTTGGTAGTCAGTTGCGTTTTGTCAAGCGAAATTTAAACTCAATAGACCGTTTGTTAGATGTTTACTCCCACATACCCCTAACCCCTAAACAGCACAAGTATCTTCTGGTAATTCGAACACTGTACGATCAGCAGAAACAGATGTACACCACGCGAACTCACAGTGTAGAGGATCGTATTGTGAGCATTCATCAGCCTCATGTTCGTCCAATTGTCCGCGGAAAGACCCAAGCAAAAGTGGAGTTTGGGGCAAAGATCCATGTTTCCATAATTGATGGGATTAGTTTTCTTGATGAACTGCAGTGGGATGCCTTTAATGAAGGAAGCCACATGATGGCATACGTTGAGCAGTACCATAAAAGATTTGGGTGCTATCCACGGGAGTTGTTGGCAGATCAAATATATTGCACTCGTGCCAATCGAAGGGATTTGAAAGAAAAGGGAATAAGGCTAATAGCCAAGCCACTTGGACGACCAGCGGCAGTGCCAATTCACGTAAGACCGGGAGAGCGTAATCCTATCGAAGGGAAATTTGGGCAGGCCAAAACAGGTTATGGACTAAACCGAATAAAAGCCAGACTCAAAGAAACGAGCGAGCCGTGGATTGCCTGCATCTTTTTGGTGCTTAACCTGGTCAAGTTGGCCGGGGCGGCACTCCCGCGCCTAATTCCAAAATTTACTCTGAGTTTTTCAGCATGGATGAATTTATATTGGTTATTGGGATATGTAGCTCATAATATGAGTTCAATCCCAGATGGAGTAATTATATTGAAAAACAGGAGTGTTAACATAAAAATTTCGGCCTGAGTTTTTCAGCAGGCCCTAGGTAGAAATTTTGCTGCTATAGAAGGAACAACAACATACAATAAATTTTTGACAGGAGAATTTGAATATGTTTTTTATGCACTGATGAAGTGATTTTTTACTGCAACCTGACTATAAAACGATATTAGACCAATAAGATTGACGAAATGGGGTTAATAATCAAAGCAATATCAACAAAGAAAGAGCTAAAAGAATTTATCAAGTTTCCTGATAGATTGTACTCTGGTAATAAGTTATATGTACCTGCAATACATTCAAATGAGCTATTAACATTATCCTTTGATAAAAATCCTGCTTTTGAGTTTTGTAGAGCAAAATATTGGTTAGCATATGACAACGGGGAAATTGTTGGAAGAATTGCTGGAATTATAAATGACAGGTACAACGAAAAGCACAACATAAAATATGCAAGGTTTGGTTGGCTAGACTTTGTTAATGATAAAAAGGTACTAATGCTATTGTTTCAAGCAGCCAGACAGTGGGCATTAAGTGAAAATATGGAATACCTACATGGCCCTCTCGGATTCTCTTCTTTTGATGCTTCGGGAATTCTAATTGGGGGATTTGATGAAATGTCTACTTCTTTTGCTCACTACAATTTTCCGTACTATTCGAAATTAATTGAAGAATTTGGGTATAAAAAGGACGTAGATTGGGTTGAGTATAATATTAAAGTTCCCGAGTATGTACCCGAAAAATTTGTAGTAGGTGCGGAATTAATAAAAAAACGATACAATCTCCATAGTGCTTCGCTTAAAAACAAAAAGGATATTCTAAAATATGCTGATGATATATTCAAACTCATAAATAATGAATACAAAGATATTTATGCATTTTCGCAATTGTCAAAAAAGCAAATTATGGCTCTTAAAAAGCAGTTTGCATTATTTCTCAGGCCTGAATACATATCAATTGTTCTGAACTCAACAAATGAAGTAGTTGCGTTCGGAATTACCATGCCATCTCTTGCCCAAGCGCAGCAAAAAGCAAAAGGCAAACTGTTCCCATTTGGTTTTATCCATATTATGAATGCTTTAAAGAAAAACAATACAGTTGAAGCATTACTAATTGCTGTAAAAAAGGACTATCAGAACAAGGGCGTTAATGGAATTATTTTTACTGATATTATGAGTGCTTACATTAAAAATGGAATTAACAACTTCGAGTCAACACGAGAAATGGAAAATAATGTAAAAATTAATAACCTGTGGAATAAGTTTGAATACAGGCAGCACAAACGAACCAGATGTTATATTAAACAATTGTAATGATGAATTATAACGTGAATAAATTCAATAATAAAGTTGTTGTAATTACTGGAGCTTCTTCGGGGATAGGAAAAGCATGTGCATTTGAATTTGCTAGAAACGGAGCAAAGGTAGTTCTTGTAGCTAGACGAGAAAATGAGTTAAAAAAAATAGAAGAAGAAATAAAAATGCAGGGGGGTGATGCAATGTCTGTAAAAACTGATGTTAGGAATATTGAAGACTGCAAAATGTTAATTACTAAAACCATTGAGAAATATAAAAAAATAGATGTACTTATCAACAATGCGGGTATTTCAATGAGAGCAAGTTTTGAGGATTTAGATTTGAGTGTTATTAAAGAATTAATGGACACGAATTTTTATGGAGCTGTTTACTGTACAAAGTTTGCTTTACCATATTTGCTTGAACAAAAAGGAACGATAATTGGTATTTCATCTATTTCGGGACTAACACCCTTGCCGGGGAGAACTGGCTATTGCGCATCAAAATATGCAATAGATGGTTTTTTTAACACCTTACGACTTGAAAATATCAAGAAAGGATTGAATGTTTTGGTCGTTCATCCGGGTTTTACATCATCCAACATAAGGAAAGCTGCTTTAAACAAACTCGGAGTGCCACAAAATGAAACTCCAAGAGATGAAAGTAAAATGATGCATCCGAAAGAAGTCGCAGGAATTATCGTTAAAGCAACTTTAAACCGAAAGAGAGATTTGACATTAACTCTACAGGGAAAACTAACGGTTTGGTCATATAAGAATTTTCCGAGATTAACCGACAGGATAATAATACATGTAATGGCAAAAGAACCCGATTCTCCCTTTTAAAATTTTTAAACAAATAAGTAGGGTTTGCTGAGAAAGTCGGATTATTCTGGCATTAGGTTGATAATCAACATT
>CALBTS010000420.1 GCA_937968035.1 uncultured Methanomethylovorans sp. | reverse complement strand
TGGGGTGCCTGGCGGTACCTACAGGGCAGTAAGATGTAGGTCCACGCTCTTATTTAAATACCTTAAAAAAGATTTTATGAAAATAATTATAGCATCGTTAATTAGCAGTTTTGTGTGTATCACTTCGATTGCTCAAAATCTCGGCATCACAGAGACGATAAGCTATATTAACTCGAAGTTGGAAAATTGCCCATGTCGATATGAAATATCTACTTCAATTTATAATATATCACGTGTTGTTCTGCAATCAGATGGATATTTATCTGTTTATACAACTGTGTACCGCAATGGCAAGGCCGACTATAATGATTATGGTAATCAAGTCAGCGAAGTAAAAGGGACCTCCTTAAATTATTCGCTGGTAGAGTGTGAAGCCTACGGAAATGTTGGTAGCTCAAGATTAAAGTTATATTGTCTTGAAAATGGCAATTGTGTTAAAACAACTACAACAAAATCAGGTACTGTCTACTATAATAGAATTCTATATATCTGTTTTAGTGCTGACTATGAAACTCAAAGAAGCCTTATAAACGCGTTCAAGCACCTAATCAATCTTATTCATAAAAGGGGTACTTCAACCCAAAATTCTGATCCTTTTGCAGATGAGAATTATTACCGAAATAAAAATAGTAATAGCACGAGTTCCAATAATACCACAACAGTTACTAATAGCAATGAAAAAATAAGTAAATCACAATCTTCTGGACAGGCTGCTACTAGCTCAATCTGGATTACTAAGAAAGGGGAAGTGGGCAATTTTTACATTGACTTCCCCAGTGCCCCTAGTTATCAACCAGGGGAATTTCATGGTTGGACGACTAAAGACAAGAATGGGCAAGTTTCCTATTTGATGAATTACTGGGTTGCGCCATCTAGTGGCCAAATGACCATTGCTGCGGCAGAAAAGTATTTGCTACCTTCTTTAATGGAAGGAGACATACTTATCTTAAAAACTTACCTGAGTTATGCTGGATACAAAGCCATTGATTTCTTATATAAGTCCAATAGCCAGCCCATATTATACAAGCGGGGAAGAATTCTTCACAGAGGGCAAGAAGTATACATTCTTCAGGTCTATTACTATCATCAAGAGTTGGTCAACTATAATAAGTTTGTAGAGTCGCTAAGGCTTTATTAGTTAATCATATCGGTTCAATTATAGAATTAACAATTATAAGTATGAATACTGTCATAATTATTCTAGGGATACTTGTTGCAATTATTGCTTTCATTGTATTGAGTTTCATTGCTGGCGCTGCATTTCGTCAATGGAATGAAGGCAAAGTTATGTCAGAAAATGACAATATATCAGTTGCACTAAAAACATTGGCTATTGGTGCTGTAATAGTAATTTTTATCTTTCTCCTTGTAACCAAGTGTAATGGATAAAACTCTGAAAAGTAGCACGGTAACAATGACATTTCATATTTTATACTAGGAGGAGGTCCCTAGTTATGCTGGACAATAATAACACTTGTGAATATTGCGGCCGAAAGTTGATTAAAGGCAAATGTCCGAAATGTGTTCAATTGTGTCCATTCTGCAATGAGGTCTTAGGGGAATTTACCTTTGGATTTTACA
>CALBTS010000419.1 GCA_937968035.1 uncultured Methanomethylovorans sp. | reverse complement strand
CTTTATAATAACAGCCTGGCTGCAACGGTAGAGGAACTGGGATACAAGGCGATACTTACCGAAGGCACAGAACACCTGCTTGGCAGCAGGTCACCCAACTATGTGTACAAGGCAAAGGACTCGAATATCAAGGTATTGCTGCGCAACTATAAACTAAGCGATGACATAGGATACCGTTTCTCCTCAAGATGGTGGCCGGAATATCCTCTCACTGCGGAAAAATGGGCTACCTGGGCTGCTCTTACCCCTGGAAATACTTTGAACATCTTCATGGACTATGAGACCTTTGGTGAGCACCAATGGGAAGAAACAGGCATATTCGGATTCCTAAAGGCATTACCTGCTGAGGTCATAGACAAAAAGCTGACCTTCAGGACGCCAACTGAAGTGATCAGCAGATACGAACCTGTAGCAGATATAGATGTAGGGGATTTTTCCACGATCTCCTGGGCGGACAGCGAACGTGATACCAGCGCATGGCTGGGGAACGATATGCAAAGAAGGTGCTTTGAAGACGTCAAGATGCTGGGGCCCTATGTACGCAGAACCAGAGACATAGAGCTTATCAGGATCTGGAAACATCTGCTCACTTCTGACCATTTCTACTACATGTGTACCAAATGGCTAGGTGACGGCGATGTGCATTCCTATTTCAGCATCCATTCATCACCCTTTGATGCCGCTATCAATTATATGGCAGCTCTTATGGACTTTAAATCCATGGTATTCAGCAAACTGAGTGCTATGGACGCACTGGATGAATAAAAGGAAAAAAGAGG
Source organism: uncultured Methanomethylovorans sp. (assembly GCA_937968035.1). GTDB lineage: Archaea > Halobacteriota > Methanosarcinia > Methanosarcinales > Methanosarcinaceae > Methanomethylovorans. The sequence goes on along the minus strand of CALBTS010000419.1, from coordinate 4,447 downwards.
TTCACTATGGTAAGAGACCTGTACATGTTTTCCAGGGGTGATGAAAAGGCACTTGTGGTATGGTTCAGCATCCTCTATAAAGCCAATATGGGAGCAGAAGCAAATATTAACTCAGCACTCGGTGAAATGGAGGTGAAAATAAGATTTGCTTACCTTGATAATACAGAACCTGATGGCCAGGGAAAGTATGTGCTTTTCACCGAGATCAAGGAAGAAGCACAAGTAGATATGATCAATAAAAGGCTCCTGGCCATTGATGGGATAATTGATGTTGAATCCGGCATATCCAGAAACCGCATGATCCATTCGGTGGATTTTCCATTGAATTTCCTGGGAGAAAGAGCTCTCATCACAAGGTCAAAGACCTTTGTGGACATACTAAAGATAATAAGAGAAAATGTGATCCAGCCTGACGGCCTTCTCCTGCTCAGTGGCCTTAAAGGAGGACGAGGTGCTGCAAGGTATGTACGGAACATAATGCCAGTGGACATGAAGAATTGTATGGCTGTCCTGAGAGAACTGTTCCTTGCATCCGGCTGGGGAAAACTGGAAATGGATTTTGATAAAGAAACCTGTAGTGGTAAGGTCGTGGTAAGGGACTCGTTCATCGCAGATGCATACGGTCCCAGTGATCTTCCTGTATGCGGGTACATGAGCGGATTCATTGCAGGCTACATGACCGAGATGATGGGCTACACTTTCCAGGTGCGGGAGGTCAGCTGTAAGAGTATGGGCAATGCAGTGTGCGAACATGTAGTATCACCTGCGCCTGATGGGGTAAAACCGGAACATATAATGAAAGAGGAGATCCAGTGATCAGGCAACCGAATGTGATACTGGGTAATGACAAAATCCTTGTCACTATGGGCAAGAAAGGTGAACTGTTCGGCTTTTTTTATCCCCGCCGGGATTACGCCCAGCATGTGGAAGAATCGCTTGTCTGCCTGCAGATCGAAAACAAGCTAATGTGGACAAATAATCATGAGTGGTATTCCACACAGCATTATCTTGAAGACACCAATATGGTCATCACTGAGCTTGTACATGGAATTGGTATAAAGATCAATATACAGGATTTTGCACATCAAAGAGCATCTGTAATGGTGCGCAAGTATACCATCAGTACAGAAAAAGACATCAATGGTACATTATTCTATTATTCCAATCTCTGTGTAGGGGAGATGCATAAGAAGAACTCAGCTTTCTGCGATCCCGACGTGGGTCTGCTTGCCCAGTACTGGCAAGACAACTATATCGGTATAATGGCATCCCCTCCTTTTGAGCAGTGGCAGGTTGGCAAGGCAATGGATACTATCTGGTGGACAAATGCCCGGTATGACATGGAAGACGGCAAGCTGCAAAACAACAAGGAAGATATAGGTTATCTGAACACGGTCGTAGGATGGGACCTTAAGCTTAAGGCTGGCCAGTCCAGGGAGATAACAGTATTTATAGGAGCTGCTCCGAAAAGAACGCAGCTATACAAGATGATGCTGGAGATCGTTCAGGAGCCAGTGAATAATATGCTTGAGAGTTCCAGGCAGGATTGGATCAACTGGCTTTCAAAGAAGGATCTGCTAAAACTGTCTCTGCTGGATGACACGCCTGAAACAAAACAACAGGTGTTAGAAGCTTTTAACCGCTGCCTTCTCACCCTCGACCTTCTCAATGATCCTAAGCATGGTTCTTTTGTTGCAGCACCTGAGTTCGATCATGATTTTGAGATGTGCGGAGGTTATGGGTACTGCTGGAACAGAGATGTATCAGAAGTGGCAGTGGCTTTGCTCAATGCGGGTTATCCCGAATACTGCGAAAGGTTCTTCCATTGGTGCCGGCGTACCCAGCTTTCGGATGGTTCATGGTTCCAGCGATACTGGCTTGATGGAAATACGGCTCCTTCATGGGGAAATTTCGACCATTCCACCCAGATAGACGAAACAGGTGCCACACTGCATGCTATGTACACTTTCTACAGTACACTGAGAGGACTGCAAAAAGCGGAGTTCTTGGAGAATATCTGGATCACGGTGCTCACGGGTGCAGAGTATCTGATGAGGCGCACAACGGATGGGCTGCATGACCCCTGCCTGGACCTGTGGGAATCATATGCCGGATCGTTCGCTTATACGTCCGCTGCTATATTTGCCGGCCTGAAGGCCGCGGCCTTTATGGCAAGAGCTTACAGTGAACCAGGTCTTGCATCCCGGTGGCTTGAAAGAGCCGAGCTTGTAAAGAACAAGACCATTGAAAAGATGTGGCTTAAAGAAGGATATTTTGCCAAATGCCTTGCTGATGGAAAACTGGACCCTACGGTGGATGCAAGTATGATCGGTACTTTCACTCCTTTCAATATGCTTTCGCCAACTGATCCCGAAGAAAGAGAAATGATCCTGTCGATGCTGAAGACCATAGAGGACAGGCTTAGTGTGAGTGTTAACGGATATCATGGAATAAAAAGATATGAGAACGACAGGTACATTGAAGGCAATCCCTGGATAGTAACCACTTTGTGGTTATCCAAGGCAATGCTCACCCTTGCAAACTCACTTCGCAACGAACCTGGTACGGACACAGAGGTCTTAAAGCTTGTACAGGGTGCTGTGAACTATATCAAATGGGCATTGAGGGGAACCACCAGCACTGGTATGCTCCCTGAACAGGTGGATAAGCATAAGGGCTACCCTGCCTGGGCTATACCCTTAGGCTGGAGTTGTGCTCTGATGATAGACAACATACTTCTCCTTGAAACTTTCTCAGAGGAAACACATGATGGAAAGATATGAAGGGACCATTTTCTCTGCCGACAGGGACAATATCGATGAACTCTGTCAGAAAGAATGGCTGATAACCAACGGATTGGGAGGATATGCCTCCTCTACTCTGTCTTTTATGAACACCAGAAAGTACCATGGCTTGCTTGTGGCATCTATGGAGCCGCCCGTCGACAGAATGGTGCTCTTGTCGGCCCTTGATGAGGAGATCCATTCCAATAACATCACTCATGAACTTGCCTGCCACAGATATCCGGGTGTTGTCCATCCTCAGGGTTTCAGATACATCAAGGAATTCACCGAAGGACCTGTGCCATCGTGGAAATATGATATCGATGGTATACAGATAATTAAGACATTGTTCATGGAACATGGAAAGAATAGTGTTCTTGTCAGATACGATATTCATGTGCCGCCTGAGAAAAAGAACTGTACGATGCGTATACATCCCCTTGCCAGCATGCGGGATTTCCATAAACTGGCACGAAGCAATGCCGGGATCTCGCAGGAACCGTCAGTAAATGGGACCATGATGCATATCAATCCTGCAGAAGAAAGCAAGGTCGAACTGCATCTTCTCTCAAATTCCTCTTACACCCCCTCAGGTGATTGGTACTATAATTTTGAATATCCTCTTGAAATGGAAAGGGGTTATGATTTCCATGAGGACTGTTTTCATCCCGGCTACTTTCAAATGGAGCTCTCACAGGGGAAAAATGAGATATTTATAGTTGCTTCCACTGAAAAGATAACTGATGTCTCTTCCGCTTCCGTACGCAAGGCGTATGAAGCTGAAAAGGAACGTATTTCCATGATCTGCCAAAGATCGGGTCTTATGGAAGCATTTCCCTCAAAACTGGCTGTATCAGCAGATGCTTTTGTTGTCATGCGCCATTCAACTGGGAAGCATTCTGTCATTGCAGGCTATCCATGGTTCGCCGACTGGGGAAGAGATACCATGATCTCATTACCAGGCCTTACGCTTGTAACTGGCAGATATGAAATAGCTGCAAATATACTGTCCACTTTTGCAGAGAATTGCAGAGAAGGGCTCATACCTAACAGATTCCCTGACCATAGTACCGATAGTTATGCATATAACACTGTGGATGCTTCTCTCTGGTTCATCAATGCTGTATGGAAGTATCTGGAATATACCAATGACATGCAAACTATCGAAAAAATGTGGAATACGGTGAATGAGATCATTCATAACTATTCCAAAGGAACAAAGTTTGGTATCAAAGTGGATACCGATAACCTGCTATGTCATGATGGACAACTGACATGGATGGATGCCAAAGTGGGCGATGCAGAGATCACACCCCGCAAAGGCAAAGCATGTGAGATCAATGCATTGTGGTACAATGCCCTGATCATTGCCTCAAAGATGGCTGCAAAGCTTGGAGCAGACAATACAGGGTTTGAAGAAAAGGCTGAAAAGGTCCGCCGAAAATTTGAACAGGCCTTCTGGAACGAAGAACAGGATTGTCTTTATGACTGTATAGGATATGATGCACGTGGAATGGAACACAAGGATGGATCGTTAAGACCAAATCAGATATTGGCGGTGTCACTACCTCATTGCATGCTTGATCGCACGAAGGAAAAAAGCATTGTAAGAAAAGTACAGCAACATTTGCTGACTTCCAGGGGCTTAAGGACATTGGCACCCT
>CALBTS010000418.1 GCA_937968035.1 uncultured Methanomethylovorans sp. | reverse complement strand
GCCATAATGAGCTACAAGGTAACAACATCACCTTTCAGATACTTCTCTGTGATACTGGGATCCATAGCATTGCTGGACCTGCTGTTTTATTATATTCTCGGACAGTCAAGCCCTTTCGCGATATTTGGCATGGGGGGACTTGAAAGATGGATCGCATACCCGATAGTACTCTGGGTAACAGGCTTTGGTGGTTACCTCATGGGAAATGCAGAACGCAGCATTTAACTAGTAGTTTCTGTAAAAGTAAAGAAAGGAGAGATGCCTATCAGGATAACATCCAAAATACCGGAATCCAACTCTGAAAGACATGCACAGCTTATCATGGAGCACTGGACAGTACTGCATGAACCAAAAAGCCTCTTCTCTACCATCATGCTCTCGATCCCATTAATGGTTATTAATCTCTTTATAACATTGGTGATTATCGATCTGTTCGTACCGGTATCACCATTGATGTTCGGTATCCATCCATCATCGATCTCTCTGAACATTAATCTTGTAGCTATTCTGATCTTAATAGTACTTGTGATCATACATGAGCTCTTACACCTGATATTCATTCCAATTTTTAGGAAATCGGACAAGACATATCTGGGCATCACATACTATGGCGGATTTGTCTATTCGGAAGAAAATATCTCTAAAATGCGGTATGTGTTCATCACAATTGCCCCCTTTGTCAGCATTTCAGTTCTTTTGCCCATTCTATTGGGATCTCTCAGCTTGCTGACCCCATATTTAATGTTCTTGATCTTGCTGAATTCAATGGCCTCTTCGGTGGACATCCTGACATTGATCCTTATATTGTACCAGGTGCCTTCTGGTTCATATATTACAGTAAATGGGAAGAGAACTTACTGGAAATAAAAACAGTTACGATCCTGATAGCTCTGCTCCAAGCCCAGCCAGTACCTATCGATATCAAGGATTGAAAGAAGATTCACTTTGATCTGTTGATGCATTTTATGGGTAAAAGAACTGCTATCCTTGACTTATTACATCAAGACTTTTGGAAAAAGAAGTATGAATAACAACATATTTAAACTATAATGCCCTTTTAAGTACATTTGAGTCTTTATACGTGCATTTAAGAAGAGGAGCAATTTGATATACATAAACAATCGCTTTTCGAACATTGAAAAGAAGACAAAGAATTCGGAAGCAGGAGAGAATACATAATGCCTCTGCCTTACCTTGTCCTGATCATTTCAGTTGTGGTTATGTTGGGAACTACATTTTTTTTCATATTGAGGCGGGATCATGATTAACCAGGTCCTTCTGGTAATATATGTAATCGGAATAATCTCACTCTCCCTTAAGCTCAAGCAGGGAACCTTTTCAGGATTTGTGATATCAGATCGCCAGGTGATGTACCCTGCCGTGATAGGCATAGCCTATATGGCTGCATACTTTAGTGCGGCATCATTTCTGGGAGGCGGAGGCTTTGGCCTGGTTGCCGGTCTGCCCTGGGTCATCTGGGCTGTATTCTTCCACGTAGCCTTCGCCTGCTTAGCTTTCCTGATCGCACCAAAGATATGGGCGATGGCTCAGCATTACGATGCCAGAACTGTACCCCAGTTGCTGGAACGCAGATACAACTCCCAGAAAGGTAAGGTTCTGCTTGCGGGGATCATGCTGGTGATGTACACGGTCTATCTGGTCGCTATCTTTAAGGGCTGTGGAAATCTGCTTCAGGGACTGTTAGGAGTTACATATGTTCAGGGACTCATAATAGCAGTTGGGATCGTTGCCCTCTATTATGCTATCGGAGGGTTGCCTGCAATTCTCTGGATAAGTTTCCTGCAGGGACTGATAATGCTGGCAGGCTCAGTATTACTTTACGGAGGACTTATTTCCAGTGGAGAGGGAATGATGATATGGAACAACATCCCTGATGCAGTGCTGAACATGGGCGGAAATGTAGTACCCTGGCAAAAGAGCTTTGGAAATGCATTCGCTATCAGTTTGGGCCTCCTGGCACTGCCTGATCTGTTGATAATGATATTCTCTGCCAGGGACAGGAGAGTAGTTCGTTTTGCAGGTATCTATGGTCCTATATCCGTTGCAATTTACGCCTTATGCATATTTTCTCTGGGAATTCTGGCATATGGGGTATTCACCTCAGAGGAGCTGGCCCCCTTCATAGCAAACCCGGATGGACTTGTACCATTCCTTGCAACATCACTACTGCCGTCTGGATTTGATGGCATCGTACTTTTAGCAGCTATCTCTGCCGCTATGTCAACTATGAGTGCTATAGTTCTGGTCACAACGACAGCTCTGACCTCAGATATCCTTAAGTTCCTGCGCCCTTCAACCTCTGATGACCGGGTGCTTTTGATGACACGAATTGCAGGAGTGATCATAATAATAGTGGCGGCATTTTTCGCTGTGGACGTGCCGCAAATGATAGTTCCGCTGGTCTCTGCAAGTATGGGTGTCATTGCATGCTGCGTATTTGTCCCCCTGATATTTGGATTATATTGGGACCGTGGCACCTCTACAGGATTTGTTGCCAGCCTTGTAGCCTCATTTGGTTCTGTGGTACTGTGGCAATACTATGGAGATCCGCTGATACATACAGTCTTCATTGGTCTGATCTGCGGAACTTTAGCATACATAGGAGGAAGTCTGTTCAGTAACAAAGATCTACCTTCTGAGATGAGCAATTAATAAGAACAGAGAAGGATCCAAACTCAAGTGCTGAAGAGGAACAAGACTCCTCTTCATTAATTAAGCATTGTCCAGCATTGAATCCAGATATTTGTTCAGGTGGACATGAACCGCATTTGTTTCACTGTTTTGTGGAAAAGTGGCGATCATTTTTTCAATGTAGCCTCTTTCCTTAACAAGTCTGAAAGTTTCGATAAAATTCAGATCGAATAACCAGGTAAGGCGGGTCAGATTCATATCATTGCAGTTTCTGACGCCTTTTATGCTTGAGATCTTATTATTGAAAATATCCTGTATCAAATGTGCAGAATATTTCTCATCATCGGGCAATCCATGCTCAAGAGCAGGATTTGGAGATATGGCCTTTATAAGATAGAAGTCAGTTAGAACTTTGTAGATATCCACTTTGTCCGCATCTCTCACCAGTTTCGAATGAAGAAGAGTTTTTCCGTCAAGTCCATCCGGGATCTTTTGCAGGTTATGGTTCTCGATAGCTGTAAAGATGATGTCTTGTTCTTTTTTAGATAAAAATGACAGCACCCCTGCAGATCGTAATACCCTTACACCCAGAAGAGCATGGTTCTCCGATTCAGAGTCATGGAAAGTCCTGTACTTGCTTATTTGCTCAAAACGGCCTATGTCATGAAGAAGAGCAATTGTAACGGCAAGATAATAGTCTTCTTCATCCAGTTTTTCAGATATTGCGATCCGAGAGGAATTTTCACATACACGGCTGGTGTGTTCTTCTTTAAGCCTGACGTTTTGAAGGATCAATGTATCTTCTGAATGGAAAGATCTCACATAATCCTTAAACCATGCCTTCAAATTAAGAAAATCCTCTTTTTTCATCGATATCCATAACCCTTTTGGAAATATCAGTTTTTCTGTAGGGATAACAAAAAATGATGATCAAAGGAGAACAACAGAAATATAGCTGCATGGAAACATTTGAGCGACCATGCAACTAAACAGTAAATTTCTGTAAGATCACTTGACTATGTATGTCACCTGGACAGATAATGAAACTGTCGTTTCTCCTGGTTGGATCGAAGTAGATCCAGCCGCTTCAGCTATTGGTGCCTCCCTATAGATCGGTTGCACACTTGCCACATCGCTTACAGAAGCGGTCTGTACTCCTACTATTTCGAGACCCAGACCTGAAGCAAGTTCATCAGCCTTAGACCTGGCATCCGCTACTGCTGCCTGGAACAATTCACTACGAAGAGTTTCCTGCTGTTCGTCGGATACTGAAAAAGTTATACCTCCTATCTGATTGGCGCCTGCAGCTGTTGACCTGTCAATGATGGCACTCACATTTTCCAGCATCTTTGTAGTGACCTGCACAGTGTTGGAAGCAGAATAAGCCACTATGGTCGGTGTACCTGTATAATCATATACTGGCTCAATTGAAACATAGGATGTTCGTATTTCTTTATCCTCCAATCCCATTCCCTTGAGTTCGCTGATAACAGCACTCATCAAAGCCGCATTCTGTACAGATGCTTCGTTCGCAGTAGACGATCGCACAACAACACCTATGCTTAATGAAGCTGTATCCGGGGTCATCTTTTTTTCTGCTGAGCCTGAGATGGAAATAGTATGCTCTCCATCCTTATCAGAAGAAGACACAGAACCAGCATAGATCACAGCTGCCATCAATGCCACAGCTATTGCAAGCACAACCAGCACAACATACATTTTACTGTTAGTCTCGTTTGCCATTTTCTCCCTCCCTGATATCAAAAGAGTACAGAGGGATATCTGGTATTTTCGCTTTTAAAACTTACTGCAAATAATAGCTGTAAGAAGAATATCCGAAAAAACATGGAAAATACTTTGCTCTTGCAGATAGAAGCTAAAAAATAAATATGGAGCGAAGTTATTTTCGCTCCAGGGCCTGTTTTTTTAACTTACTTAGTTATGGTTAGCGTTGGCCTTCTGGCAGCAGTTGACGAGTCAGAGCTGTAGAACGAAATATAATCACCGCTCTCTG
>CALBTS010000417.1 GCA_937968035.1 uncultured Methanomethylovorans sp. | reverse complement strand
TACAAAAGGTGGTACTACCGGCACTCTCTATGGTGTTGGTGCCTTCTCAGGTGGAGATAAGAGCGTAGATAATGGCGATACTTTGAACGTTACTGTTACCTGTACTGCTGCTGCATCTTAATAATTGACTAATGGGCAGGGACGCCTCCTTACACTGAGAGGATAATGTGGCTACATTTAAGAAAGCGGATCAAGAGATACTTGATTTTGGAATAGATTGGTCAGATCTGATGACTGACGAGGGACTAACTATTTCGACCTCTACGTGGAGTGTTCCTGCTGGTATCGTGTCTGAAAGTGACTCATTTTCAGGAACAGCAACAACAATCACATTGAGTGGTGGCACTGTTGGTGAGGTCTATAAGTTAGTAAATTATATCACCACATCAGGAGTACCAACATTTGAACGAACCTTCTTTGTGTTTATTGTAGAAGATAAATTTAGATAATGTCTGAGATACATATCCCACACCGATTTACTCCAAGAACCTATCAATTTGATTTAATGAGGGCTCTCGATTCTGGGTACAAGAGAGCTATTACTGTTTGGCATCGTCGAGCCGGTAAAGATAAGACCCTCTTTAATATTATTATTAAAAAGGCGTTTGAGCGTGTAGGTGTCTACTATTATTTCTTCCCTGAGTTTGCTCAGGGTCGACGTGTTATTTGGGATGGTATTGATAATGATGGTTTTAGGTTTCTAGATCATATTCCAAAAGATCTAATCGTAAAACCTAATGGATTAAATAAGACAGATATGAAAATCTCTCTTATCAATGGATCAATCATTCAGATCATCGGTACAGATAAGTTTGATAAGGTTCGTGGATCTAATCCTGTTGGATGTGTTTTCTCAGAGTTTGCTTTCCAGAATCCAGCAGCATGGGATGTTGTAAGGCCTATTCTTTCAGCCAATGGTGGCTGGGCAGTGTTCAACTCCACCCCATTTGGTAAGAACCATTTCTATGATATGTATGAGATGGCAAAGACAAACCCTAACTGGTATACTAATCTAGTAACTGTTGAGGAGTCTCTTGACGAGAATGGTGTTCGCTATGTTCCAGAAGAGGTGATTGAGGAAGATCGTATCTCTGGTATGTCTGAGGATATGATCCAGCAGGAGTACTATTGTGACTTTACTGCAAATGCCCAAGGATTCTATTTTCTCAAGCAAATGGAAGAAGCTCTTAACCAAAACCGTATTACTAGAGTTCCTCTCGAAACCAATATTCCTGTTGATACTTGGTGGGATATTGGTGTATCAGATAGTACGGCCATCTGGTTCACACAGTTGGTTGGGAAGTCTGTTCATGTAATTAACTTCTACCAATCTAACTCAGTTGGACTGGATCATTATGCGAAGTATTTACAAGAACTGCCGTATGTCTATGGGGTTCATCATTTCCCCCACGATATGTCGCATACTGAGTTTGGAACCGGAAGAACTCGTCTTGAGATGGCAGAAGACCTGTTTGGTACACAAAAGCTAGATGTAGGCCCAAAAGTATCTAGGGAAGATGGTATAAACGCTGTACGTATGATTCTCCCTAAGTGCTATTTTGATGAGGAAAAATGCTCTGATGGTATTAAAGCCCTTCAGAACTACCATAGACAATGGGATGATAAGCTTCAAGAATTCAAGAACCAACCAGTACACGATTGGTCGTCTCACCCAGCAGACGCATTCAGATATTTTGCAGTTGGACTAACTATACCTAGAGAAAGATCTCAGAAACAGAACTTTCTACGTAGATCTCAACGACTTAAAGCTAATGGGTGGATGCTCTCATAATGGCAACTAAAACACAGAAAGAATATCAACTAGCCCGTAAACAGTGGGATAGGTTCACCACTGCTATGGACCGTGGCCACATTGAGTACCAACAGGCTGCAAGGAAGAATGAAGATTTTTACTTCGGTGGTGGTCATCAGTGGGATGAGGATGTCAAGGCAGCCCTAGAGGCTATTGGTAAGCCGTGGCTAGAAGAGAATATTATCTTTCCTACTGTAAATACTGTACTTGGATACCAGACTCAGTCTAGGATGGACATCGCCTATAAGCCTCGTGAAGCTGCAGATCAAGAAACCTCGGATATCTTATCTAAACTAGCGATGTTTATTGTTGATCAGAATAGATTCCCATGGATAGAGTCTCAGGTCTTCTCTGATGGATTGATTCAGCAACGTGGATACTTCGATATTCGTATGGATTTCGATGAAAATATAAACGGGGATATTAAGATTACTCCCCTTGATCCGCTAGATGTTATTCCAGATCCTGATGCAAAAAGCTATGATCCTGCCGATTGGCAAGACGTAGTCATTACAAAGTGGATTCCGGTTGATGACATTAAAGTTATGTACGGTACTGCTAAGTATAAGAAGGTAATGCAGGCAATCTCGAATAATAGTGAGCCTGATTTTGGTGCTGATGATTGGGGTGTAGAACGTAATAAGTTTGCTTCACTAGGTACTGGTACTTTCTATCGTGATACTGATGGTGAGGAGCATGTACGTGTTCTTGAACGTCAATGGTATAAGCTTACTACTCGTGATTTCTGGTATGATATTGAAACAGGGGATCTTCTACCCATTCCAGATGATATGCCTCTCATAGAGCAGAAGAAGATCGCTAAGGCTCATGAGTATGAGATAATTAAACGTACTGTAAAGCGTGTACGTTGGACCGTATCTACCTTTAATGTGCTCCTGCATGATGCGTGGTCTCCATATGAGTTTTTTACTGTTGTTCCATTCTTTCCGTACTTCCGTCGAGGCCGTACCACAGGGATGGTTGATAACCTAATCAAAACCCAGGAGATGCTGAATAAGGTTTATTCCCAGATTCTTCATGTAATCAATACCACCGCAAACTCCGGTTGGGTGGTAGATGAGAACTCTCTTGTAAACATGGAGGTTGAAGATCTTGAGTCCAGGGGTGCTGAAACTGGTCTTGTTATTGAAGTGAAGGCTGGTAGGGAGCGTCCTGAAAAGATTGAGCCTAATCAGATCCCTACAGGACTAAAAGATATGATCAATTCAGGTATTGATCTTATTCGTATGATCTCTGGTGTTTCAGAGACCTTCCAGGGTGGTAAGGGTCCAGAGGTCTCTGGTACAGCTATTCAATCACGAGTACACCAGTCTGCTATTCAGTTGGCTACTCCAATTGATAACCTCTTCCGTACACGTAATATGGTAGGGGAACGTATATTGAAGCTGATTCAGCAGTTCTATACCGAACAGCGTACCTTCATGATTGTCCAAGAAGATACCGAGCGTAATGAAGCTAAAGAGGTTACGATCAACCAGCCGAACGACTTTGGTGAGATCTTGAATGATGTCACTGTTGGTAAGTATGATATCGTCATTGCTGATGTACCAACACAAATCACCTTCCAGAATGCCCAATTCCAACAAGCTCTTGATATGCGTAAGTTTGGTGTTAATGTTCCAGATGATGAAATGATTCTGATGTCTACTCTCTCTCGTAAGAATGAGATTGCTAAGAAGGTTTCCGGTGAACAGAGTGATGATCAGCAGCAAATGGCTATGCAGCAATTCCAGATGCAAATCAAGCAGTTAGAAGAGGAAATTGAGAAACTTCAGTCTGAATCTTATAATAAGCGTGTTGATGCTGCTAAGAAAGCTGCTGAGATTGCCCAGATGATTTCTGAGAACCCACAGATTGGTCCTCTGATTGATAGCATCCTAAGGGAAGAGGAGTCCAGGGGTGAAGAGGAAGAAGAGGAAAATGGGGCTTCTATGGCTCCTCAGGCTGGTCCCCAGGGCCTTGGAATGGTGTAAATTGAACTTTTTCAATAACTAACTGTCGTAGCTGATACGAAACGTTTCTCAGTATCGAATAACTGTGCTTCCGTTTACCATACGATAAAGGTTTGAAATGTCAAAGAAAGAAGAATTAGACGAACTCGAAGATCGCGGTGATGTTTTTGTTCCTGAGAATGATGATGATGATGAGAACGATACCGAAGATGAAGAGTTGGATCTGGAAGAAGAAGATCAAGAGGATCTTGAAGACGATGAATCTGAGGATTCCGAGGAAACTGAGTCGGATGACTTGGAGGACGACTCTGAGGAGGATGAGGACTCAGATGAATCTGAGGATGACGAAGACGATGATGAAGAGGAAGACGAACAGAGGATTCCGAAAGGTCGTTTAAATCAGGTACTTCGTCAACGTGATGAAGAACGAGATCGTGTTCGCTGGCTTGAAGAACAACTTGAGGTTCTTATCCGAGGTCGGGGTGAAGACGATTCTGAAGATGAGGGTGAGGAGGATTCCGGTCCACCTGAGTATGATTTCGACGAAGCTGAAGCTAAGTACATCGAACTGATTCTCGAAGGTGAGGTTAAGGATGCTACCACTCTTCGTAAGGAAATTAATAAGGCTCGTGACGAACTGTATAATTACCAGATCGAAACAGCCAGGAAATCAGCTAAGAATGATGCTGTTACGGAGACTTCGAACTCTCTGGATGAGGCTAGGTTTAATACCTTACTGACCAACTATGTTGAGGAGTTTGATTTCCTCGATGATAAGAGTAAAGCATACAACGAAAAAGCTGTTGTTATGGCTAATAAGTTGATGGCCTCTTATATGGCAGAGGGTAAGACTAAGTCACAGGCTCTGAAGGCTGCAGTAGA
>CALBTS010000416.1 GCA_937968035.1 uncultured Methanomethylovorans sp. | reverse complement strand
CGGTCTGGAACGGTTCATAATTGATTAGAGGATAAGTATGAATAGTATTTCCAACCTGTTCTGCCTTTCTCATAAGTTAATCCCTTTTGTGTCCCTGCACCTCCTTGCCATGAATTGTGTGTACCCCCAGAATGGGCGAAAACTATAGGGAGAGAGTCCCGAACACGCCATGACAGTGGGAAGAGTTGGCTGAAGGCGGTAGTGTTCCAATCAGTCTGTTCTTAAAATAATAATATGTGTACTCCAGGCCGGTTGGTTTTCAATGATCATCAGCCGTTCCAGGGCATCCAGATATTCATACAAGGTTGGACATGTGATATAACCGCTGTCATAATCTATAATATCCTTAACGATAGTGGTTTTGGCAACCATCGATGCAATATTCCTTGCTATTGACCTGAAAATATTTCTCACTTTGACCGGGTCTCGTTTAATGCCCCATATACGGCTCATATAGCTTTCTGCGATCAGATCCTTAACATAATAAAATGAGTTACATTTTAGAGAGGAATTAGTTTACATTTTTGGAGTAAATCAATTTACATAAATAGAAAATCAGACAATATTTGCATGCAGGTTTCTGATTCTGTTACAGGCATAAAAATGAGCCAGACGAAATGTCGAGATCTTCTTATCTAACGGGAAAATCGTAGCAGCATACATCAGGGACCTTGCATTTGTTTTTAAGTGAAATATTACCCGGGGAGCTGCGCCATCAACTCTTATAATATTTGATAATGACGGCAGATATTTAAAAACGATCTATACAGGATATGAATTTGAACGTTTCTGTATTGATGAAGAGAATAATAGGATTATAGCATATTTTATTGACAGGGAAGAACCGTTGGGATATTTCAATATTCAGGTTGAATAGTTGGGGTTCGGATGGTTGAATGAAAAAAATTTCTACTGGAAATTCCCGAAAATTCCCGAAAATTCCCGAAAAAAACTTAAACATCTTACTTAATTTTACATAGGTCAAGTTTGCCGTTTAACGAAATAAATTTCAAATAATTAAAGTATAAATCAGAAAGAAAAGGGCAGAAAGCTTTGCCTGTATCGCCAAGTACTTTCTGCCCCGGCCTTTCACAAAAAATGAAAGGAGGTGACAACAAAGATAGTAAAACAGAAAATTAAACAAGCTGCTTCAGGTTGCTCAATGGCCGCGGCCATTGTGAATTCATAAACAT
>CALBTS010000415.1 GCA_937968035.1 uncultured Methanomethylovorans sp. | reverse complement strand
AGCATTTAAATGCATCCACTACAGCTCTGGCCAGAGCTGTACTTTTATCCACATTCTTCATCAGCGTATCTGCAATGAGTATCTTACATTTCGCATTCTTCAGGGCAGAGATCCCATATTCATCCCTTTCGTCCAATATCATTATGTCCAGGATCTCTCCGTAGCAATCGACAACGCCGGCAGAAGAGACTTCCAAACCCCTTGCAGCCATCAGCTTTCCGGCTGGTCCGCTTACAGGTTCTTTTCCAATTATGGGACTTACCGCGACAACTTTTTTCTTTTTCAGCAGTTCTTTCATCCCTTGCAAGGCCAGTATGGGTCCGATGCTTGTGATAGGATTACTGGGCCCAATGAGCACATATTCTTCCTTTTCCAGTGCTTCCAGAACAGCCGGTGCAATGGCAGCCTTTTCGATGCCTTCCTGCACAACTTCCATCACCTCGGGTTTACCATGCTCCTTTACCAGAATTCCTGGAAATGTATTTTTCCAGAGGGTGTTGTCACCATCGTCCTTACCGGATCATCGGACATAGGCAGTATCTCTGCCCGGATGCCTAAAGCTCTTGCAAGTTCCTGCGTTGCTTCCGTAAGAGAGCGACCCGCTCTTAAAAGGTCGGAGCGCATGATATTTGTGGCACGGTCCTGGTCACCCAGCCTCATTATCTCATCGTGTCCCAGAGACCTGAGGGCTTCGTATGTCATGAAAGTGTCATTTTTTATTCCCCACCATTTAGAAGTATCAAGTTTTCCGGAAAACAGGTACAGAACTGTATCAATATCAGGCGTTACCAGGTTTCCTGATACCCACATGTCCTCTGCAGTATTGACGACAACAGTAATATTCTCTTCAGGAAGTATATTCCTAAGTCCTTCAAGAAGTTTGGGGGTTCCGGTCCCTCCGGAAAGTACGAGCATGTATGTCTCCGATCAGTTCTTAACAGAAATTAGTTATGATAGAGGAACAGCATTATAGGATGAAGGGATATTTAAAGCATATGAAGGTCGTTCGTGATCCTATTCACGGTTATATCGAACTCGATGAGCTCACGCTTTCCCTTATAGATACTCCTCCCATGCAGCGCCTGCGCAGGATAAGGCAGCTTGGACTTTCAAATCTTGTTTATCCGGGTGCCAATCATACACGTTTTGAGCATTCCCTGGGTGTTATGCATCTTGCGGCCACATTGACAAGGCAGATAGATTCAGTGTCGCAGCAGGAAAAGGATGAACTGAGGGTGGCAGCTTTGCTCCACGATATAGGTCATGGCCCTCTTTCCCATGTAACGGA
The DNA here is from genome assembly GCA_937968035.1 of uncultured Methanomethylovorans sp. Classification (GTDB taxonomy): domain Archaea; phylum Halobacteriota; class Methanosarcinia; order Methanosarcinales; family Methanosarcinaceae; genus Methanomethylovorans. The sequence continues at coordinate 2,597 of CALBTS010000415.1, read as the reverse complement.
GAGCTTTATATCTCAATATACACGCCAGAAACATGAAGATGTGCTTCATCTGTTGCGAAAGGGCAGGATCGCGGAAATATTGGATGAACACGGCCTGAGTCCCACGACCATCCAGAAACACATCAAAGGGGAAACTGATCTGGGGAAGATCCTGAGCAGTGAGATAGATGTGGATCGCATGGACTATCTGGTACGGGACTCGCATTATACGGGTGTTGCATTTGGGCTTGTGGACCATGTGCGGCTCATCCATGAGATGCAGTTCTATGAAGACAAGCTGGTAGTAGGTGCAGGAGGTGTGAAAGCCGCAGAGTCCTTGCTTGTATCCCGGTTCCTCATGCACCCATCTGTTTATTATCACCATGTATCGCGTATCGCAGAAACAATGTGTATCCGTGCCATTGAAGAACTTATAAAAGACAATGCTATCGATCCCATGGAGCTCAGACAGATGGATGATGCACATTTGCTGCATATCATGCGTTCGGATGCTGGATATGGCGGCAGCCTGGCACAGCGCCTCGAAGAACGCAGGCTTTATAAAAGAGCTTTATATGTAGGCTTTGACGAGGTTACAGAGAGCGTTTTGAAACACAGGGGCAACATACGCAGAATAGAGGCCGAGATCGCAGGTATGGTAGGTATTGAACCCACGGATGTGCTCATTGACATACCCCGCTCTCCGGAGATCCCTGAACTTAAGGCACTTGTGAAGCTCAACGGCAGGATGGTTAGACTTGACGAAGCTTCTTATGTGGTTGCCACGCTTGAGAAGGCTCACTGGGATAACTGGAAGATGGGCGTCTACACGCCAAAGGAGTTCCGCGAAAAAGTGGGAAAAGCTGCGAGAGAGTTCTTTGAGGTAAAAAGGACCACCAAGCAGTTCAGGCTCACGGAGCTATGATCATGATCGAGATCAAAAAAGATGTTGGAAGGATACAGCTCCTATTAAAAGGGGAGTCTGTAGGAAGTGATATGTTCTTTATGTTATCAGGTGGCAGGGAGCACATAGGTGCTGTTGCCATGGGTATCTATGATGGGGAAAGTCGCCGTGCCTCCGCTTCCGTGATTAGCTCTCCGGGACACAGGGAGGATGAGATCGCTCTGCGCGGAGCACGGAAGATAAGTGCTATCACGCAGAACACAACGGTATTAATGGTCGGTATACATATAGATAATATAACAGTAGATGAGATCCGGTCCATTGTGCAGGCTTCTGAAGCAATGATAGACGAGCTTATTGGGACCATAAGGTGAAAAAATGGAGATCGTAATTGGTATAAGTGGAGCATCAGGGTCTATTTACGGCATAAGGCTGCTTGAGATACTTTCTAAAATGGGCATGGTCACACACCTTGTTATAACCAGATCGGCAAGGCAGATCATTGAGATAGAAACTGACTATTCTGTTGTGGAGGTGGAAGACATGGCAAGCTATGTCTATGAGGAAAGAGAGTTCACTGCACCCATAGCCAGCGGATCACACAGGTTCCATGGTATGATCGTTGCCCCATGCAGCATGAAGACCGTTGGCTCCATTGCAAACGGCATGTCTGACAACCTTCTGGAAAGAACTGCTGATGTCTGCCTTAAGGAAAGACGCAGGCTTGTTATTGTGCCGCGAGAGACACCTTTGAACGAGATCCACCTTGAGAACATGTTAAAGCTCACCAGGGCTGGAGCTATTGTAATGCCTGCATGCCCGGGGTTCTACTCAAAGCCCAAGAACATTGACGATCTTGTAAATTCCATTGTTGGCCGAGCTTTGGACCTCGCAGGAATAGATAACGATGTATATAAAAGATGGAAATGATCTTTGCTGTCTTTGCCCTTCATTTCTTTATTTTTTTATTCTTTTTCTCCCCAGTTTATATTCTTTGACCGATTCCTTACGGAAGGTTTTTAATCTATAACGTCTATTGCAGTGCTTACCCTCTTGGGATAGTAGGGTAGCCTGGTCCATCCTCGAGCGTTTGGGACGCTTGGACTGCGGTTCAAATCCGCGCTATCCCACCAAACTTCTTTTAAGACCTCTTTTGATCTGTAGACGCTGTTATGTTATTATGTTTTTAAAGGTCATCCCGACTGCTAAATAACATGTTATTTTGTACAGTTTTCAATGACCCAGAACTCCAAAGAGAGATAATTCCATTTATGGACTCCTGTGCTGACGATTCTTTGTTCATATAACTAAAAAGACGGAAGAACGGAGGGTATTTTTATATATTAATATATATTGTATTAAATAAATGTTAATATTTCGTCCCGTTGCGTAGCTACAGGAATCTTATCAAATCAAAAGAGGGTAAATTTGTGCATACTGATAAAGTGTCAATGAGTACTTCTTTCATTAAGGACCGATGTAAAATGACCTCTGCTCTCTGTGACATTTCCGGTAAACGGGATAAATGGTCACAGAGTAGTGGAAAATGCCATATTCAGAGAAGTTCTGTTCTTTGTATCTTTGCTCTTTTAGCGGCTATACTTCTTTTATCATCCTGCGCATCAGCCATAGGAAGTTATCAGCCGGTAGCTGCCTTTACGGCTAATGTGACTTCCGGTACAGCTCCTCTTACTGTTTCTTTCACGGATCAGTC
>CALBTS010000414.1 GCA_937968035.1 uncultured Methanomethylovorans sp. | reverse complement strand
TGCTTCTAAAAGAGATTAAATGAGTGAAGTACTTGTATTATAATGGTTGCAATACATAATTTATATAATCTCTAGTCGACCCATTCTCATGTTTTTTCATCTACTAAGCTTGGCGTTACAACAAAAAGAATGGCAAGTTAATGAGAATGATCCATCACACGGGATGTTTCATCTACTCATACAGTTCTCAGCTTCTACTTCCAGCCTGATCATTCCTATATGAACAATGCCGTTTTTGTCTATGTTGTGCTCTTCCAGATATTTCTCTGCAACAGAATCAATGAACTCGGTGCGCAGATCTTCAGGTAACCTCAACGTATATGGAAGCCAGGTACTACGAATAAAGCCGGATAATCCTTCTTTGCCTTTGAGTTTCATGTCCTTGGGTATGATTTCGACTCTCTTGATTTGAAGGTCTGCTTCATCAAGCCATACCTTGTACTCTTCCGGGCTGTAAAAGCCATATGGGAACGAAAAATCTTTAAAAAACCTGCTCCATTTTTCATCTTTCAGGAGTTTATCCAATACTTCAAAGATGCTGGCAGCATTTCCAGTTCCACCCATTTGAAGTAATACTTTCCCAGGTGATCTCAAACTCTTTTTTATGCCTTTAAGAACGGGACGATGGTCAATTATCCAATGAAGAGCCGCGTTTGAAAAGACTATATCAAATTCCCCGTTGAAATCCAACTCCTTTGCATCCACATTTTGAAAAGCAAGATTTGAATATTTAACTTCAGGGAATTTTTCACGGGCAAAAAGTATCATCGACTCAGCGCTGTCAATACCCACAACAAAACCTGAAGGCACATGTCTTGAGATCTGAGCTGTGACCTTACCATCCCCGCATCCTATATCCAGGATCCTTTCATTTCCCTTAAGGGCAAGCTTCTGAATAAGCTCCTGAGCCCATTGCTGTTGGTTCAAAGATTGAGTGTTATAATCGCAGGGGTCCCATTTGTACAAGGTCTTATCTCCTGATACATTTGAATATTGTGCATATCCCGTATATAACAGATCGTTCTGCAGTCACTTCTATTCCTTGTTTTTTAAGTAAGGATCCAAGATCAGAATGTATGAATTCAGGGTAATACTTGCTTTCGAACAATCTGGCAATGTAACATAGAAAATACCTTGCCAGCCTGCTTTTGGGCGAAGTAGAATAGTCTATGATCAATATAGTGCCATCACTTCTTGTAACTCTACTCATCTCCTGCAAAACTTCTTGTCTTATACTTAAAGGCATTTCATGCAAAGCCAGTGAAATGCAACAGACATCAAAATGCTCTTCATTGAATGGGAGTTTTGTCGCATCGGCAAGAATAAAATTTGCATTATTATACCTGTTGTTCCTGACAGCCAGTCTTAACATAGGTTCTGAAAGATCGATTCCAATAACTTTGTAGTCCCTTTTTGCAAATTCAAAAGCCTGCTTTCCAGTGCCAGTGGCTACATCAAGTATTTTGGCGCCTTCTTTTTCATCGATAAGATCTGCAACTTTAGTCCTGGTGCCGGAGAGAACGATTTCTGTCAAACCATAAACATAAGACAATCTGTGAAATAATTTCCTTGTGTATGAGTAATAGTCTTCTTCCATGATGTTCAACTATCCACAACCAGAACATTTGCAGCACAGTACATAAAACCAGTCATAAGGACGGGTTAAAACCTGTACAAAAAATTAAAAGAGGTAAAGATAGGAAAAAAGAATGGTAAGAAGTAATGCCAAGGCATTACTTGCAGAGGTCGTAGTTCTTGTTAACGATCTTCAGTGCGCAGAAGTCACCGCACATGGTACATGCATCTTCATCGCCAGGTGCTCTGCTATTCCTGATGCTCCTTGCAAGCTCTGGATCGAGTGCCAGTTTGTACATTCCCTCCCAGTCGAGTTTTGCACGTGTTCTGCCCATTGCAAGATCAACTTCACGGGCGGTTTCTGGATACTTAACCATGTCACCGACGTGAGCTGCGATCTTTGAGGTCTTGACACCCTCAATAACATCCTGGAGGTTTGGAAGTGCAAGATGCTCTGCAGGTGTGACATAACAGAGGAAGTCACAGCCAGCTGCTGCGGATGTTGCTGCACCGATTGCTGTTACTATATGATCCCGGCCTGCACCGATGTCAGATACGAGTGGACCGAGCATGTAGAATGGCTTTCCATTACTCATTGCCTTCATGAGCTTGACATTCATTTCTACCTGGTCAAGTGGTACGTGGCCTGGACCTTCGACTATGACCTGCAGATCGTATTTGTCGTGTGCTTTATCTGCGCATTCGGAGTTGATAATGAGTTCCTGGACCTGTGCCCTGTCGGTTGCATCGTGAACTGCACCTGCACGCATTCCATTACCTGTGGACAATGTGACCTCATGTTCTTTGAGAATCTCACAAAGGTAATCGAAGTCTTTGTAAAGTGGGTTTTCCTTCTGGTTGTGGAGCATCCATGTGCTCATGAATGCACCGCCACGGGAGCAGAGACCACCGTATCTGCCGTGGGCTTTCAGCCTGTCAAGGACAATGTTATTGATACCAGTGTGGATTGCCATGAAGTTTGTACCGAGTTTTGCCTGTTCCTCGGTTGCATACCAGAGGTCGTCCTCTGTCATGTGGACAATGGAACCGTCCCTCTTTGCTGCTGTGATGAATGCCTGATAGAGTGGCACTGAGCCCACTGACAGGGAAATTGCGTCACACACAAGCTTTCTCATTTTAAGGAAGTCGCCGCCAGTACCGAGCTCCATCAGTGTGTCAGCACCAGCTGCTTCTGCTGCCTTTGCTTTCTTTACTTCCATTTCCTCATCTATAATGTCTGATGATGCACCTATGGATGCATTTACCTTGGTTCTGAGACCTTCACCAATACCACACAGCTTAATGTTCCTGTAGGGGGTCATGGGGATTACTATTCTGCCTGCAGCAATTCCTCTTCTTATGAACTCAGGGTCTTTGCCTTCGATCTTGGCTACGGTCTTCATCTCTTCTGTGATCTTTCCATTCTTTGCATCTGTTACTATTGTCATGATCGATACCTCGATGGTTACTATATCCTACAAAGTACAGCTCTTATATAAGACTTTTTAAAAAATTAACTTTTGTTTAAATCAAGCTGACTTTACTTGATTCTATTCAAAATTCTCTATATGTATCAACTTGTTCATTTTCAGCATCTATGAAGCGTTTTAAACTTGTAAGTTCGTTTACTGTCACGATATGCAAGTAAAATTAGAATAGTATAAAAAACAAATCAAGTTGATTTGATGTGCTATCAAGTAAAAATGACTGTTTGGAAAGAAAAATCCGTTCAATGAACATCATTGCTTGCCTGACTTGTTCCTTTGTCGCAGCACACGCATGATCTCCATATGCATCGAAACCATAAGATCGCTTAGCATACCCAAAACGAACATCTGAAAACCAGACATGATCAGCAAAGCTGTAAGAACGGTCATAGGTATACGTGTGATACCTTTGAACCATTGATCGACCACGTAAGTACCTGTTACAAGGCCTGAAAGAATAAATATAGTTCCGATTATGCCAAAATAGAACATAGGGTTGTGAAACCTGGCTAAAAGGTATATTGTTTTACCTATCCTGAAACCATCTTTAAGAGGATTGAGCTTGGTTGCCGCATCGGACTTGCGGGAAAGATAAGTTATTGGCACTACCTCTATGGCATGGTCAAGTTTAATGCTCTGTATGGTCATTTCTGACTCAACTTCAAATCCCGTTTCTTTCAGAGCAAAAGATTTGTAAACATCCCGGGTGAAAGCCCGATACCCGGTCAATATATCAGTGAGATGTTGCCGGTATGCCATACTGAACAAGCTATTAATGAGTTTGTTGCCAATCAGATTAAGACCTGGGAAGGCTCCCTTTTCGAAGTTGTCCAGTCTGTTCCCTATCACATGCTCTGCACGGCCCTCTAACAGAGGAGCCAGCATTGCATGCACATCAGAAGCAAGATAAGTGCCATCCCCATCCAGCATTACGAGATATTCATTATCCAGTGTTTCAAAGGCCTCTTGGACAGCCTGACCTTTACCTTTTCCCTTCTGTAAGACGACGCTGGCACCTTCAGTTTCTGCAAGTTCCCTGGTCTTGTCGGTACTATGTCCATCTATGACAATTATGTTATTGAATCCTTCAGATCTGAAATCCCTTATTAGCTGAGCTATTGTGGCTCCTTCGTTAAGTGTGGGAATAAGTATACAGACGTCTTTTTCCTGCAAGATTCTACCCTTTAGAGAAGTCCCATACTATCAAGCTGCTGTTTAACTACTTCAACGCCTTCCCCACAGTTCTCAGGTGTTTTCCCGCCAGTTACCACAAGCTTTCCTGAACTGAAAATAAGAACAACTACTTTTGGTTTATCGATACGATATACAAGTCCGGGGAATTGCTCAGGTTCGTATTCTATGTTCTCAAGACCAAGCCCTATAGCTATTGCATTAAGGTTAAGCACAGCGTGAAGATCTGCAGATGCTACAATATTCTGTACGGTGATCTCTGGTTCTTTTATGGTTTTTATACCGATCTCATTGAGCTTTTTGGCCATGTTGCTTATTACTGTATGGACATCAGCCACGTTCTTTGCGCCGGTACACACAACTTTTCCGGAAGTAAAGACCAGGAATGCAGCCTTGGGTTCAGAGACCCGGTATACCAGACCAGGGAATTTCTGTTTGTTGTATTCAGCACCTTCGAATTCTGCCTCGATCTTTGTTAGATCAAACTCATCGGCAAGTTTTGTAGAGGCAACCACATTCTCGATCTTAATATTGTATTCGGTCATTGAAAATCCTCAGTATTTAAGCATGGTTTATATCCATAATTCCTTATATAAACTAATAGCTTGATATTTATATACGTATTTAAACTCACCGGGTGTAAAAAATAAAAATTACGTTCTTGTAAGATGATATTTAATACGTTTCATAAATCAGGATCATCTGTTTTTAACATAGGGGAAGGCAAAAGTATGGACATTAGCCAAGAAGGGGAAACTAAAAACGGTATCCCTGTTCTTTATGCTATAACGAGAAGCAAATGGCGCGAATGGCTGGAAGAAAATTGCTGGTCTGAGAACTCAATATGGTTAATAATTTACAAAAAGAAGAGTAAAACACCAAGTATTGGTTTTCTTGAAGCAATAGAAGAAGCAATTTGTTTTGGCTGGGTTGATAGCAAGGCGGTCAAAAGGGACAATGACAATTTCTATTTATTTTTTACACCGCGTAATCCAAAGAGTACATGGGGCAAAGCCAATAGAGAGCGGGCAGAGAAAATGATCAAAATGGGTTTAATGACACAAAGAGGACAAGAGGTTATTGATCTTGCTAAAAAGATGGGAACATGGGAAGCATTAATTGAAGCTCAGAACCTGGTTATCCCGGATGATCTACAGAAATTATTTGATAAAAATGAGATAGCATTTAAAAATTTTATTTCTTTTTCCCCTTCATCAAAAAGGGTCATCCTTGAATGGATCTCAAAAGCTAAAAAACCAGAAACAAGAGACAGAAGAATCTTAAAGACAGTTGAACTTGCGGCGAATAACATTAAAGCATATCATTATTGATACCGTTTCAGATTAAAATAGTACTCCATCTATTGAATAAATGAGATCAATCAGAAGATTCTTTTTCCAGGGCTTTCAATCCATCTATGATAGCATCGTATTTTCTGCATATCCTTTCTATAAGGTCTGCCTCCAAGCTTCCGTGAGTTGGGACAAGTATGTCAGCCCCTTCGCTTACTTGCACATCATTGCTCGACAGTCCATAATCAGGAGCGATCACAACGCCTTCTGCAGATACTCCTAGTTTCAGGTCATTAATGATCCTGGCCACCATATCAGTTGCCGGCTTAACTTTCTTATCTATCAGAAGAGCTTTTGAAGCATACTTTTCCTTGAGTTCCCTCAGGTTTGACAGGGTAAGTTCTACTTTCTGGGAACTCCCTATATTTTCCAGCGCTTTCACTGCCTGAATAAGGTCATCGAAAGTAGTGGAACCGACCTCGATGATCTCTCCATCATAGTACCTGCTTACCTTTTCCAGATATCCCCGGGATATCACAAGTTTAGAAACATCTGCAAGTTCTTCTATTTCTTCCTCTGTAGGATCATAGGCATTGATCACTTTATAATCCTCTATGCCACAAAATATTGCCAGGGATTGGTACATAGGGGTGAATGCCACAACCTTGCATCCAAGCCATTTATTGAGTCCCTTGTCACCGCTCTGCTGGCGGGAAAGCTCAATGATCTTCTGTTTGATAGCTTCCGGATCGTTCGAACTCAATCCGAAATAATCGGCGAAAAGTGGAGTTGTCTGCAGCTTTTTTGTTCTGCCGTAAGGCACGGACATGATCAGACCACGGTCTGTAAGTTCTCTTATGTGATCATACACCGTGTTGCCCCTCATATCCACCAGGTCAGATTGTACAACAGGCTGATGATACGCTATCATTGCAAGAGTGCGCAGCATAGGAGCGCTCAGCTCTTTAGGAGCCACTGGTCTTACAAGGTCTGTAAACATGGGTTTTACCTGCATAACATAACGCTGTCCCAGGTCTATTATCTCTATGCCGGATTCCCTCGCTGAGTACTCTTTCATGAGTGTTCCAACTACTGCAACAGCTTTGTTTGCAGGCTTGCCTATGATCTTTCCCAAGGTCTGGGCATCCAGTGCCCCACCGGCAGCAAAAAGTGCTGCTTCAATAGTTTCCTTCTCATTCATTCCCTGTCATAACCTCGCTGGGACTATCATCAGAAATATGTGAGGGATATATGAAAAGCTCTCCAAACAGCTCATCCTGCTGAAGCCATATTTTCTTCTCAGTAGCAAGGAAAAGCAGGGAAACGTAGGTCATTATGTTCTCTGACCTTTCTTCACCCATCAATTCTGAGAACACAACAGACCCATGTTCTTCAAAAACAGAATCAAGCACATGGTTAAGTCTGGAAACACGTCCAAGGATATCTTCTTCATGGGCTATGCCCAGAACCTCATCAGTGGTTACAGCAACTCTTTCTTCAAGTTTGCGGAGCAGTTTCTTTTCCTTTTTCCTGTGTTCCACTCTTTCAGCTTTCTTCAGTTCAGCTATAAGTTCCTGCAGCGTCACAGGTCTTGTGGCAATCCTTCTCACAGGCAGCTTCGGTACCGGATAATCATCAACTTCAAAGAAGTCCATGCTGTCGTCGAAAATATCAGCTTCTTCCGGCTCATCCATGTCTACCCAGTTAGACTTCATACGTAAGAGTATGGAAGCATAAAGCAGTGTCCTCCCTGAGATGCGCAGGTCCATCATCTGTATGTCTTCTATGCGCGCCAGGAATTTGTCGGTAACACTGACAATATCAATATCCCATGGATCAATCTCTCCATTTTTGGCGAGATTTACCAATATCTCTACGGGCTCGTTCATTACATCATCAGAAAACTCAAGCAGGTTCTCATCAACTCCCAGAGTGCGCAGTGTATCCAGGAATTCAGGATCAATAGCCCCGGGTAGCAAAGTATGGCTTTCTGAAAGAGGTTCGACTACAGTTATTGTCTCAATTTCCTCTATAATACTACTCATCTGAACTTCACACCCGTTATGCTTGTAATGTTGTTCTCCTGCATTGCAACACCTATAGTCCTTGAAGCTGCTTCTATCATTGGTTTTCTCAGGGAAACAACAATGAACTGGGCATTTTCCACAGACTTTCTGACCCTTTCAGCCACTCTGGCAGCATTGGCTCCATCCAGGAACATATCGATCTCATCAAAAGCATAGAATGGTGCTGGCCTGTATTTCTGAATAGCGAACACAAATGACAATGCGGTAAGGCTTTTCTCACCGCCTGACATAGCTTCAAGGCGTTGCAAGGTTTTTTCCTTGGGCTGGGCCCTCAAAGTAAGACCACCGTTGAAAGGATCCTCAGGATCATCCAGCACAAGTTCTCCAATACCATCTGAAAGTTCATTGAATATATCGTGGAAAGCAGTATTTATCCCATTGTATGTTTCCATAAAGGCACCTTTTTTAAGGACTTCATATTGCTTGATCCTCTCCAGGATCTGTTCCCTTTCATTGAACAAAGTGTCCCTTCTTGACCTGAGATCTTCCAGCCTTGCCTCTACTTCATTGAATTCATCTATGGCCCTCATATTGACAGGTTCCAGACGTTCCATTGCCTTCTCAATGGAGGCTATCCTGGTACGTACAGCCTCAGATCCTGGAACATCATCTGTTTCCTCGATGCCTCTTTGTGTCAGTTCTGTTGTCAGTTCTGTTATCTGTTCCACAAGAGCCGCCTGAGTGGCTTCCATAGCCATCAGTTGTCTGTTACCTTCATCAAACCTTGTCCTTGAGGACTCGAACTGTTTCCTGGAAAGACCATACTCGTTCTGCATGCCAAGACGCTGCTGTTGCATGTCCTTTAGCTCATTAACAAGCTCTGATTCACGAGCCTGCTTCTGGGTAAGCACTACCTCAAGTTCCTTGATCTTTACTGTAAGCTCATCCACGCGTTGCTTGTGATTTGTTTTCTTTTCATCCAGGGACTTTATGATATCTCTGTTCTCCTCTATCCTGCCAGTAGCATATTCCCTGTCAAGGTTAAAGGCATTGATCTGTGCTTCAATGTCACGGATACGCCCTTCCAGATGTCTCATCTCTTCATCAATGCTCTCTGCCTGTCTGTTCAGTTCAGGCACCTCAGATCCTGCAAGCTCACCTTCCAGTTCAGAGATCTTCTCTTCAAGTGAACCGGCATGTTCATCCTTTTCTTTTTTCTGAGCAGTTACAGCCTCCATCTCTGTTCTCAGTTGCTTGCGAGTTTCTTCGATCTCAGCAAGTTCAGCATTCTTTGCTGCCAGCACCTGCGCCAGACGCTCTCCTCTGCTAGCGATCTCCTCTAGCTGCATTTCTTTACGGGAGATCTCTTTGTCATGCTCATTTATCTCCCTGTTCACATCAGCAATATGGCCTTCCACAGCATCCAGTTTTTTGATAGCTGCACTGCGTCTTGAATCGAATTCGGTGATCTTCTCTGCGACTTTGATCAGTTTATCTTTTTCTGAGGTGGCGAAGGACAGTCCGGAACTCTGCGCCGAACCTCCGACCATAGCACCGCTCTTCTCGATAAGCTCTCCCTCCAGGGTTACCATTCTCAGACCACCCATAAGCCTGCGGGCATTCTGTAATGTATCTACCACAAGAGTGTCCCTGAAAATATACCAGAAGGCAGACTCGAACCTCGGTTCGAAGTCCACAAGGTCTATCGCATAGCCGATGACCCCATTCCTGTCGCTGAGATCTTTGTAAGGCCTTCGCTCTTCCATTTTGTTAAGAGGAAGGAACGTAGCCCTGCCAGCCTGTCTGCGTTTAAGGAAGTCTATAGCTCTGGCAGCATCTTCATCAGTGTCCACCACTACTGCCTGCATCTTTCCGCCGGCAGCTATGCCAAGGGCAGTTGCATACTTCTGATCAACACTTCCAAGCTCAGCGATGGTACCATATATTCCGGGAAGCCCATGATGCTTCTTTTCATTGATTATCATGTCCACAGCTTTAGAATATTTGCTGTGTTCCTCGGCGGCTCTTACTCTGGCCTCGATACGGGCATAGTCATCATGGTATTTACGTAGTGATTCTTCGATATCTTTTACCACTCCTTTGAGCTGGGAGCGGTTGCTTTCAAGGTCGTCTATATCCTTTGTGAGCGAACTTATTTTCTCATTGAGCTTCTCAATATCATATTTCACAGAACCGATATCACTGTCTGAAGAAGCAGCCTTTGAACGGGCATCTTCCATCTCGCTCTCAATATCCCTTACCTCAGCTGATTTGCGCCTCAGGGCATCCAATAGCCTGTCTTCCTGGCGCATGAGCTCATTTTTCTCATTTCTAGTGTTCTCAAGACTGTTCTTAAGCTGGGTAAGTTCATCCCGTGTCTTGGCAAACTTTGCATCCACATCGGATATCCGGCTCTGCAGTATCATTCTCTGAGTCCGCTTTTCCGAATGTTCTGCCCTGATACCTTCAAGACGTGCTTTTTCTTCGTTTATTTTTGCATCCAGGTCAGATACCTTGCCTTTGATCTCATCTATCTCTACAAAGGCTTTCCTCCTTCTGGAATCCACATCTTCCAGTTCCCTGTCTGCAAGTTCTATACTGTCCTTACACCGTGAGATCTCACCGCGTGTAGACTCTATATCTTTCTTTATCTGGATCTGCTCATCTTCTCCCATCCGCTGTATCTGGAGAGTGAGCTCTTCAAGTGACTTTTCCAGTTCTTCCATCCGCTGGCGTCTTTCTTCAAGGCTAGCTTCCAGCTCTTTCATGGAAGATCTGCGTGATTCCATGTCAGCATCAATTGATACCAGTTCCTTCTTCGCATCCTTGAGCCTTGCAAGGAGCATGAAGCCTTCAAATTTTGTTTTTTCTTCTTTCAATGCCTGGTATTTGAGTGCCTGGTCTCTTTCCCCTTTAAGTTTTTCGAGCTGAGCAGCAACTTCTTCCAGAATGATATCGACCCTTTCAACCCTTTCCCGGACGATCTCAAGCTCGCTGAGAGCTCTTTCCTTTTTGTTGTCGAACTCGGCAACTCCTGCAATTTCATCGATGATCTTGCGCCTTTCAACAGGAGTCATGGTGATTATGCGGGTTACGTCACCCTGCATTACTACATTATAGCCTTCAGGTGTCACCCTGGCCTTTGCAAGATAATTATGCACATCTGCAAGGCTCACAGCTTTACCATTGAAGTAGAAATAACTGTAATATCCGGTATCAGTTTCCCTTATTTTCCTGGTGATGGCAACTTCATCAGTATCCACAGGCATCTCTCTGTCTGTGTTATCGAATTTGATGGTCACCTGTGCAAAATCAGGCTTTTTTGCCTTCTCACCGTTATAGATAAGGTCTGTGAGCTTCTCAGCCCTAAGAGTGCGTGAGCTGGAAAGGCCCAGCACAAAAAGTATACCGTCAATTATATTGGATTTACCACTGCCGTTTGGGCCTGATATTGTGGTGAAATCATCATAGAATGGTATCTTCACTTTTTTCCCGAAGGACTTGAAGTTAATGAACTCGATTTCCTTTATGTACACGTGGATCCTCTGTGTTTAAATCCTTTCTCTGAAAGGTGGTCATTTCCTGCGGGTGACAGTTACGACCGCATCTTCATCATCACGTGTCTCTACGCTTTCGTAGTCCGTCTCTGACCTCTTCCTGGAAACATTGTCTCTGGCAACGATGAACTCACCACTGGATGTTGGGGGAACGTTCTTCTCTTTCCTTCTGAAACTGCGTGCGTCATCACTTTCTGCTATGATATATTCAGTCTTTTTTTCTTCAGCTTCAGGTTTTTTCATTTGGGAAGGTTCTGGTTGTGCATCCCTTATGTAAAAGCGCTGGTTCATTGAAGCTGTCTGCCCGATCGGTCCCCGCGGCAGGTCATTGGGCCTGATTGAAAAGGATGGAGGTTTCGCAGGTGACTGAGGGGGCCTGGGAACTTCAGGTTGTGGCACTGTCTTCTTTTTTTCATCCCTTAATATCCTTGTCTCTGTCTCTCTTGCTACTGTTGTTTCTCTTGTAGCAACAGGGGCAGGAGGTTGCAACGATGTTGAACTATCCTGTTCTCTCCTTTCAAGTGCCGACTTTTTGAATGAGCGGATCAATGATTTTTGATCTAACAATTCATCCATAACGCCATTGAGATTATTGGCCAGTTCCTGGATCCTGTTCTCAACTTTTGAAAGACGATTATTGATATCAAGATCATTTTTGAATTCACTACGAAGCTCTGTCAGGATGGAGTCCCTGAGAGACCTTTTGATCTCATCTATCTCTGTTTCTTTTTCCCTTAGTTGCCTTTCAAGCCTTTCAATGATGAAATCCCTATTCTCACCATTCATGTGATACCTCGCAAGACCATTCTATCCCTTCTGTGGCGAATTATATGACAAAAGTATAATATAACTTATGGTTCATTTTATATAAATATGCTTATAAATACTCTCGCTTAGCGCGCTGTTATTGAGGAAGTATTTGTGATCGGATCTTTTTCCACATAGAACAAGTGATCTGCAGAATCGATAAGTGCTTCATCATGTGAAACAATAATTATCTGGACCACACCGAAATCTCTCATGCGGTCTATGAGCCTGATGAGCTGTTGCACATGTCCCCTGTCAAGGAATACAGTCGGTTCATCCATTATCAAAGGAGGAAGGGTTGAACCCTTTGCGGGCCCGTTCATTGCCATGGACAATAATCTGTAGATGGCACATCGCAATACCAGATTGAAGATCGCTCTTTCTCCACCACTAAGTAACTTTGGTTCCAGAGGAGTACCATCCTTTCCGAAGATTGTCAGATTATACTCAGGATCGAGCTGCACATGAGAATATGCGTTGTTCGAATACATGAATCCGAATATCTCATTTATAAGAGCATCAAGAGCACCTACATTGCGGGACCGAAGCTCCGCTCTGATGCGCATGTACATACTCTCAAGTTCTTCTGCATCCCTGTACACTGCACCAAGAAAATCTGATCTGTGCTGAAGGGAGCGCAACTCCTGTTGCAGGCGGGAAAGCCTTTCTATTTCCTTTTCTGCCATTCCTGTTTGCTTCATCACTTCAGTCTTTCTCTCTTCCAGCTTCCTGATATCGTCTTCGATATTCCTGAGAGCTTCTTCATACTGCTGCAACAGGGATCTAAGTGATTCTGCATCTATCCCTCCCATCCTTTTGTCGATCTCTGATAACCGTTGTTTTCCATCCTTGATCTGCTGTTCCAGCAGTCCAATCTTTTCCTGTTCACTGTGTATCCGTTCTTCCAGCTTCTCTATATCCTTTACCTTAGATTCACTTTCTATAAACTTTTGTTGTGCTTTTTTTGCAAGATCAAGCTTTTCCAGAGCTTCAGCATGCTTTTTAACAGAGACAGAAACAGATTCCTGCAGCAACTGTCCCTGTTCCTTCAGTTGTGCAACTGCTGTTTCCATTTCTTGTTTATGGGAAACAGCTTCATTTGATCTCTTACTGTCATAATCTATTCTTGAAGCATGGTCTTGAAGCATTTTCTCAGACATATCTATTATCTCATTAGATGATCTGATACGATTATCACAATCCTCCATCTTCTTGGAAACTGCTTTTACCTGCTTTAGTTGTTCCATCTTCAGGCCAAATTCTTCTTCTTTCTTACTGATAGCAGCCAGTTCATCTTCCAAAGAAGCCAAATGTTCCTCATCAGATTGGATCGTTTCATGCATTGCAGAGCCATGCAGATCCTGGCCACAGGTAGGGCACTTGCCTTGATCCATAAGTTGTTTACTTTTCTTTATACGCTTGCTGATCTCTTCTTTTCGGGCGAACAATTTCATTTTGTCTCCGTGCAAACTCTTTTGTTGGGTTTGTACGAGTTCTATTATGTCTTCAAGTCCTGATAATTTCTTAGGAGTAAAACCAAGGGACTCTATTTCTCCTGCCATGTGTAATTTTTCCGCTTGCGTATCTTTAAGTGAAACTTTTAGCTTTTCAATTTGTACAGCCACATCTTCCTTCTTCTTCAGGTTGCTTTTAAGAGAGAGATCTATATCCTTTATCTGGCTGGAAAGCTGCTGTAAATTCCTATCTGCATTTTCAATTTTTTGCGTATGCAAGGCTTTTTTTTGCTCGGCATCGTTAAGCTTGTTTCGTTGTACAAGCTCCTGCTTTTCAGCATGCACAAGCATTTGCTCTACTTCTCCATCCCATTCCATTTGTTCCTTGATACTGGAAACACTTTGTTTGAGTTCATTTATATGTGAGCGTAGAGATTGAATAGAAGAAGTACTGTTGTTAATACTCTCAAATGCTTCTGTTTTTTTATTATTGAAACCCAGTATCTGGGTGCTGATCGACTTTTTTTGAAGTGTAAGTTGTTCATATTCTCCAAGCTTTGAACGCAACTCATCGATGCCTGACCTTGCTTTATCTCTTTTTTTAATGACATTAGCATGATGTTCCTTAATCTGTGAGGCTTCGGTCAGCAAGCGGTTCAAGCTGCCAACAGGATCCTTACTTTCGATCTCTGCTGTTTCGTTCTTTACTTCCTTTATCCGCCTTTCTGTATCCCGCTGATGTCTTCCCACTCCTATCCTGGCACTTCCGGCACGTTCTCTGTAATCTTCAAGTTTTCCGATCTGCAGAAGGTCATCTATCATCTTCTGCCTGTCCGCAGGTTTTGCATTAATAAGTACATCTATCTCGCCCTGCCTTATGTACACGCAGTTCCTGAAAGCTTCTTCATCCATTCTAAGGAGCGAAAGAATGCTGTCGTAAGTGCGTTTTGCCTGGTCTGTGAATATCTGCCCGTTGACCTTCAGCACTGAACGGGTATTTGAGGCTCTCCCAGATTCAGGATCATTACGAAATACCTGTTCCATAGAGTAAACATTACCATTTTGCTCAAATTCCAATAAAATAGATGCTTTTGTGGCTCCCTTTCGCACAATATCGGTGATAGTGAAATCTTTTGTGAGGGTCCTGCTTCCAAAAAGACCTGTGAAGCAAGCTTCCAGCAGGCTGGACTTACCACTGCCATTAACCCCTGAAACAACAGTAACCCCATTCTTAAAATGAATATCAAGGTCTTGGTAACTGCGGATATTCTCAACTTTCAGGTATTTAAGCATCAAAGGTAATCACCCAGATTGTACTGTTTTGGCTTTGCATGAGCAGATGCCTTTTGTTTCTTTTCTGGATGCTTTTCATTCTCTGTTTCTGTTGCAATCATATCTGACCTATTTTCAGATCCAGGGACCTTGTCCTCGGTAATGTTGATCTCAGATCTTTCAGTTTCTATTATAGTTATTTCAGGGGGTAAAGAAAGAGTTGCCTCTTTCCCTGATTCAGATACAGGTAACGATGTTTTTTCCTGGATACATGTTAATGGTATTGGTTTTGAAAAGTCCATTATCTCCAGAAGAGTACTAAGACGGTTTTCTGCCTCATCGCTAACCTTTGTTTTGGGAAGGGATAGGTCTCTGACGATCTCGTCCATGAGCAGCCCACCCTCTGAAAGATTCATTTTTTTGATCTCGTCTTTTATCGCCTCATCTGGATCATAGAAGGAAATGGAAACAGATTGTCCAAGAAGATCTTCAGTGACTTTCCTCAGGTCCCTTACCCCTGGAACGAGGACATTACGTGAAAGTAGCATCTCTTCTATCTCAGCATAGGAGATCGACACGCTGTCATCATCGCCGGTTATTTCTACGAACACCACTTTCCCTTCCACGTCCTGTTCTTTCACAGCAGACAATATGTCCTCGTATATCTTTGCAGGGTCCCTTATTGTCACTGGTATCCTCAAGAATTCCCGTGTACAAATAGTCCGTCTGCTGATATCGATGCCCTTTTCGGAAACGGTAATTATGTTGTAAGATCGATCCTCTTTTTCTGCAAGACTATTGCGCTCAGTGCTGCCACAGTATGTTACCCACGTATCACCCACGGTGATCTTCTCATACTTGTGATAATCTCCCAGTAGCATCACATCCACATGGAAGGGCATAGATCCTATCACTGAAGCACAGTCCCACTCACCAATAGTAATGGGACTCATGAGCTGATGCATTACAAGTACATTATATGAAGAGTCCAGAGGTTCTTCAAAGACCGAAAAATCGAAAAGTGGTATCTTGGACCGGGGAACACTGTCAATCCCAAAAAAGGCCACTTCTTCAAGCATATACGGAGTGTTCCCCAATCTTATTGCAAGTCCCATGCTTTCAAAAAGGTCAAGCCACTGTGTACTCTGCTTGCTTTCATGATTGCCTACAATGGCCAGAAGAGGGATATCTGCTACTTTGAGCCGGGAGAATAATTTCATTGTATCCAGGATATCTTCCAGGGAAGGGGTCCTTGAATCAAAAAGGTCACCTGCATGTACCACAGCATCTACTTTCATTTTAATTGCATCATCGATAACCGCTGAAAATGCCTGCAGGAAATCCTGTCTGCGTACATCACTGTGGTATTGCCGGTATCCTATATGAGTGTCTGCAGTATGGATTATTTTGATCTCTCGGTCCATCTGTGTCATACTATGCCTCTACAGCATTTTAATATTGCGAAATGTAGACTCTGTAGACTTGAACGAAATAGTAGGAATGTTATATTTATATATTTATAAAATATAGTCTATCAAATGAATGAAAGTGGACAGATAACATTGGATTATCTGGCAGGTATTACGATATTCCTGCTAGCTCTCGTGTTTGTGTTCCAGTATGCCACAGGACTTTTCACACCATTTGAATCAAGTTCGGATGAGGTGACCATTATAGCAGATAGAGTAGCAAAAACTGTGGTAGAAGATCAGATAAGTGCGGGTGATCCACAGACGCCCAACATGGTGAACAGTAGTCTTATGGATGATTTCTTCACACAATTGAATACAAATTACACAAGCGCTCAAAACTCGCTTGGGATCAGTGGTACGTTTTTCATCTATGATCTTAATGTTTCCCTGGAAAATGGCACAAAAGTTGTCTCATATGCCGGGAAACGTCTTCCGGATGTGGGAAGCATAGGACAGACTAAAAGAATAGTTTTAGTAGAGGACAGTATCGGTAACACACATACTGCCATAATGTCATTCAGGGTGTGGTGAGATGACTAGAGTGAGTATCAACTCTAATCTGAAAAAAGATCCTTTCGGGCAGATACACACACTGGAAGCAGTCACTGCCACTATGATAATGGTTTCAGTAATTGTGTTCACTGTGCAGGCCACGTCTCTTACTCCACTTACATCCTCTACGGCCAATGCCCACATTGAAGCCCAGATGCAAACAATAGGGCAGGACATGCTTAATGTGCTGGACCATACCTCTTCTGCACATGCCTCATCTCTTAAGCAGGACATTATCTCATGGAATGGCCAGGAGTTTTCCTGGAACGGTACAGCATACTGTTCAGTTAATACTAAGAACTCTAATCTTTTGAACAGTTCCACTTCGGGGATACTTAAAGAGATAGCTGTACCCCGAGGGATAGCACATAATGTTTTATTTATATACATCGACAGTTCTGGACTACCACAAAGAGCAGCTTATATCTACAATGGTGATCCTTCCGATAACGCAGTTTCTGTTTCCAGGAAAGTGTTGCTTTCTGACTTCGATTTATCTGATCCGATCTCCTTTGTGGCAAACACTGGTATACCTGACTCGGATCCATCTTCTGATCTCTATAACATAGTGGATGTGAAGCTTACCCTCTGGAGAATGTGATCAAGGAGAAAACATAATGAGACTGGATGATGATTCAGCACAGATATTACTCATCGCTGGCTTTGCTATAGGTGTGGGCATCGTTGTATTCACTGTTATGCTCAATAATGTCATATATGCAAGCAACATGGCCTCTGATTCCAGCACTGAGACCAGTTCTTTTGAGATGGGAAATGTGCTTGCACTAACTTCACATGCTTATGAGGATGCCTATATAAGTGCAATAAACTCCGGTACTTTTGATAGTAATGTATTCAAAAATTTTCTCTTATCATACGAAAATCAATTAGTTAAGATGTTCGCTTTTTCTGGAACAAGTCTGAACATAGAAAATAGTACGCTTATAAATGCCCATTTTTCAAAGAATGGTATGGCAGATGGTGTGGCTAACTGGACATTGGTAAGGAATGTGAACCTGACAGATGTCTTCATAATGGAAATACCAGACGCCAGTACTCTGTCTAATAATTCAGGCTGCTTGCGCATTGAAGCTGTCGAAATGGGTAGCAACATGCTCTGGGCTATGGACATCCACAATTCTGGAGGCGATGTGCACGTGAGTGTTATGGACACCAATTCCACACTGGATACTGCAACTTCTTCAGGATACACTTATCTGAATGTCACAGGGAACCACATCCGTGATGGAACGAACGGGACCAGCTACTTTAACTTCCATTTCAATGATCTGACGTCTTCCCACGAGTACCAGATAAATGTCCTCAATGGCACAGCAGGTGAAGGTATATTCACGATCTCAGGAAATTTTGTTGACGGTCAGCCGTTTACCATCTCAAGGCATGCAGTAGTGATTGCCAACATTACTGTAGTATCTTCTGATAAAGAAATATTCGTTTCATATCCTATCCCTGTTCCCGGAGGTAGAAAATGAAACTCCTTGAAGATGAGGCTGCTGTTTCTATTTCTATTGGTTTCATCCTTACTTTTGTTATCAGCGTTTTGGCACTTATCACTGTACTTACTGCTTTCTATACGCTTATGGACAGGGCAGAACAGACTGCTATGAGAAGTGAGTTCGAGATCCATGGAAATGACATTTCGATGCAGATCTCCAGCATAGATTCTCTTGTAGCTGTTATGGACAACTCCGGAGCATACATAGGGGTGCTGGAATATGATCTCGATCTTCCTGATCGGATAGCAGGGGAACATTATTCTGTAAGTATAGTTAACAGCAGCCATGAGATATTGCTGCAATCCAGAGACAAGACAGAAACTAAGGTGATGGTACCATACAGTACGAACAACATGAGAGTCATTGAAAGTACCATCTTCAGTGAAGCTGGGACACACTATATAGTATACGATCCAGTATACAGGACTCTGGAGATCAGGTGACATGGCCCTCAAAAATACTCTAAATGGTTTAAAAGCTGCTGAAGAAGCTGTTTCAGAAGTGGTTGATTTCAGTATAACCATGGGTATCATGCTGGCTGCCATAGCTATCATAGGCACTGCCGGTTTTCCTTTGGTGGAACATATGCAGGAAGCGCAACATACAGAGAACATAAAGCAAAGCTTTACTGTACTGACTTCAAATATCAACAAGGTTGCGTTCGGCAGCTCCCCTTCTCAGTCAGTGGAAATAAAGCTGCATGAAAGCACTGCAGCTGTTTCAGGTACCAGTTCCATCATTGTGGAGATGAAGGTATGGAATTCTTCCACCCACGTAGTTGATACAAAGTCTTTTGACAGACAGTTGAGAGTAATAGAAAATCGTTACAAAGAGCGATCTATCGGATATGAGAACACCGGTGCCTGGGCAAAGTATGAAAGGGAAAAAGTGGTGATGATCTCGAAACCCAATTTTGCAGTTGCTGAGAATTTGTTAATGATACCTGTGGTTATGCTGTCCGGTTCTTCAAGTGTTTCAGGAACAGGGCTTGTCAGGGTTGTATGCGATGGAGGACTGCCTTCTGTGCACAGGTATGAGAATGTATCAATGGTCAACATCACCATTGGAAGTGAATATTACGATGGTTGGGGAAGATTTCTAAATGAAACAATGGGTATGCAGGTAACTGGATACGATGTGTTCAATGGTACTGTATCTGCATCGAAGCAATACCTTCCGGACAACATAGACGTGGTAATAGTTTCCTCACCCATGAGGGTTACAATTCAATGAAAGGAGATAATATGACAGGGAAAAACGTGGTCATCAAGTGTCAAAAAGCCGAATCTTCAGTAGTGGGCGTAGTGATCATCCTTATGCTCACCACTCTTTCTGTAGGTGCTATCCTTCTATACGGTATACCTACAATCAACGATATGCAGGATATGGCAAAAGCACAGAAAGCAGAACAGGCTTTCACGGTATTTGACTCAAGGACCAGCAAGGTAGCTCTAGGAGAGTCGCCTATACAGACCACATCCATTTCCCTAATGGGTGGAACGCTGGAAGTCAAGGGAGAAAGCAAGTCATACAGTAACAGTGAGATAAAGGTGGTTTTGGCTGACATTGATGCTCCCTGGTACGATAGTTTCAGCCACCAACGCTATAAATGGAAAGCATGGGAGGGTTTTGAGGCCGAGACGAACTTCACTATGTTCAATGCTTCCATGGGCAGTATCATCTTCAAGAACGATGACCGTGTAGTAGCATACGAAGGTGGAGGTGTATGGTCAAAATATCCTACAGGGAAAGCTGTTATGATCTCACCTCCCGAGTTTAACTATAATGGTGAGACACTGACGTTACCAATAATGTGCATCAATGGAAACACAAGTATCAGTGGGGATACTGATGTAGGAATAACGGTGAGTTCCAATAACACGCCCACAGTTTTATATCCAGACCCTATCACAGACGACAGGATGACCAATCCTGTCAAATCTGACAAGGTTCTCATATACATTAAAAGTGATTTTTATAATGCGTGGGCTGACTACGCTAACACGCTTGCATATACAAGCGCCACTGTGGATGAATCCAACAGCACGGCAGTCGTGGAACTTGAGGTTATGCCGCCTATGGGCAAATCGGTGCTTACCCAAAACTTTAAGGTAGGGGCACTTAATGTTTCCCGTTCTGCACCTATGTACAATTTCTCTTTTGATCTTGGCGCCAGGGCTTCCCAGGGCCTGAATCCTACGAATTACCAGATATCTGCGACATCAGGTACAAAGACTCTCATCTATTCTCTGGCAAAGAAAGGAGGAGCAAACCAGCTCCAGCTTACTGTGACATATCAGGACACAGCAGCAGCATCATATATCGAAGAATGGGATGGGGTCAATATTTTCCCTGTAACAGGTACCAAGAAGGATCAGCAAGCCATTGTGGACCTGCTGGATAAGAACTTTATCATGGAATATGACAAAGCCAACGACTTCTCATGGAATGCCACAAGTTCTATCAGCTTACCTCCTAATGTAAATTATCATTCTGGGGACCAGACCTCACTTTACAACATCACCCAGCATTACATGAAACTCATCACAATGGATGGATCTGTGAAGTTCAATCTGAACAGCCCGGGCAACTCTGATCCGGTGGACTATGATGAATCAAGCCTGATATTGTATTATGAAGGCATGCCAGGGGCTATTACATACCTGCATGTGACAAGGAATGATCTTTCAGCTTCACTCAATTAAGAATTTTTGGGGGATCATGATGGACAACCATTTGCCAAGGTTATCTTGATCTCACAGGGTGCGTAGATCATAATGTGTTCCTAGAGCATTTTCATATTCACAAAAACCTTTTACATAAGCGGATATGCAGACACATGAGATGATTTTTACCGTCTTGCAGGTATGTTTACTATAATTTAATAACTTTGTGAATAAGAAAGTAATGTTCATTTTGTTTATATACATGTTCATGATGAAACTTGGGTGTATTGTTAATTGAAAATATCCAATGTTGCCAAAATGTGAATATGCTGAGGTTTTGCAATGAGAGCTCAAACCAGATTTCTAATCCTATCCTTAATGCTTCTTTCATTAAGTATGTCTGTAATGGCATTAAATATAGAAGTGTACCCAATGTCTGTCCAGAACAGTGCAGGGGATAATGTAAGTGTAATGGTCAGAGTCACAGACAATTCCACTCCTTTAAACAATACACTTGTGAATTTCATCACAAATCTGGGTCACTTGAGTTCAGCCTCAGCATTGACAAATGCATCTGGATATGGCCGTGTGTTCCTCGCAACAACGGAGGCAGGGGTTGCAACAGTCAATGCAAGCATTGGAAGCGTTTCCAGCACCACGGACATAACTTTTTCTTCTATGGATGTCGAGAGTATAGTCATAACAGAATCAGAGAATCCGATAACTGCAGGCAATGCAACAACTGTTACGATCAGCATGTTGGATCAATTTGGCAATATCAATGATACTGCTGAGCTAACTTTAGACGTTAGAGTTGAAGATGTTTTTGGAAATATCCTAAAAGAAGACAGGATCACAAGGACACCATATACGTTGACACATATACTGTCCAGCCATAATCTGACAGACAGAGGGATAGCCGATATAGTTCTCACAAACTCAGTAACTACTGATCAAAATGTAACTTTGGCAATCAATTCTACTATTGCAGGTAATATCAATATTTCTGCATCATGTGGGGGAGCCAGCAACTCAAAGGATATTGAAGTTGAGCCAGCAGCTCCATTCAGAATAGGCCTCTGGTACAATGTGGAATACACCGTAAACACTACTTCAGAGATCACTGTACGCGTTTATGATATCTATAATAATTTTGTGGAAAATTCCCTGGTTGTATTCAATGCGACCCCTCCTGTACATACTCCATATAACAGTCCAAATGAGTACAATTCCCTGAACCTCAGCAATCTTCACGATATTACTGGAATTGATGGGCTGGCTTACACGGTATTCAGAACAGATAAAAGATCAGGTGATAATACTATCAACATTACTGTGGCCAATACTTCACTAAGCTATAAGATCATAATAAAAGGACTTGCAGATTCAGCTGATGCTCTTATTCTTACTCATTCCCCAACAATTGCCTATGCTAATAATGAAGACAAGTATAGGCTCACCGGTCAGGCTGTGGACCAGTTCCTTAATCCCATTATTCCGGACCAAGACGTATTCCCAATAAAAGAGCAGATTGTCTTCTACGATGGTAGTAGTTCCTTGATAGGCCTTCTTAATTCAGAGGGAAAAGCATCTATTCAGGTCGGGCCTACGCCTTACGTCGAAAATGTCAGCATCATTGCTACCTACAGGAACGCCAGTGGTTATACTAATATCGCAAATTCCACAATGTTGCAATTTATGGCAGGGTCAAACCTAAGTCTTGATATATACTCTTCACATGACACTCTGCTTGCTCAGGGTTTGAATGGAAATCACGAAAGTACGATCAAAGCGGTTGCGATAGACCAGTGGGGACATACGTTATCTGGCATAAACCTCACCATCAGTACAACTAATGCTACCTTAGGTAACCTCTCAATGAATGGTGTTAATGCTACAAGCATAAATGTAACAACAAATGAACTCGGTAGAGTGTCTCTGAAGTTTGTGTGCAGTGATGTTCCCGGGAATACCACAATTGTTGCCATTGCAGGCAATGCTACCGCATCCACTCCTATAACGGTCAAAGATGTACCTTTCCTTAGTGCAACCGTTTCCGTAGAACCCGAGTCCCTTAACTCAGGTGATGTGGTGAGTGTTACTTCAGTGGTGTCTATCGAAGGAGACCTGCCGATCACAAGACCAGCTGCAAGCGCAATGCTGGTCCTTGACCGCTCGGGCAGTATGGATCCGGACTACTATGCAGGAACGCCGCTTGATGTGGTGCTTGTTATTGACAGGTCTGGAAGTATGGCCGGGCAGCCAATAGTTGATGCCAAGGCCGCTTCAAAGGAATTCATAGGAAACCTGGTGTCAAATTCCAAGGTTGGTATTGTATCCTTTGCAACCTCAAGTACTGTAGATTACGGAATGACCGCTCTTAATGTTTACAACAACAGGCTTCCCATTAATAATAAGATAGATTCCATGATCGCAAATGGTTACACTGCAATGGGAGACGGTATGACTGACGCAAATAATTTGCTTATAAACAACGGCCGTTCCGGAGCAAAAAAAGTAATGGTCGTGCTCACAGATGGTGAAACAAACAGAGGAAGCGATCCAGAAGATGCAATTCCTGTATCAAACGAAAACGATATCATTATATATACGATTGGTCTGGGAGATGTAGATGAGTCTTTATTGAGTTACATTGCATCAGAAACCGGGGGCAAATATTATTATACGCCGGACAGTTCAAATCTGAGCGCAATTTATGCTGCTATTGCACAGGAACTGAGCGATTATGATGTTTCTGAGATCGAATATGGTGAGGATGGTTTCACGCCATATGATTTCAGTTTTTCCGGTTCTATTTCGGGAAGCAGTACTTTCCAGGATACTTTCACGATAAATGAATCAATAGACGACCTGAAGGTAAAGTTAAGCTGGACCAATAGCGCTTCTGACCTGAATCTCCGCCTTACAAGCCCTTCAGGAATAGTATACGGTTCAGGTTATAGTACAACCGGCTATTATCCCAGTGACACTTCAGAATATATATGGATCGAGCCCATCTCATACCTGTATTCCGAAGATGCCGGGAATAGCGTCGAATTTGGTACCTGGACGGTAAGGGTGAGCGGGTCAGCTGTAGGTTCCCAACCTTTCACAGTATCAACGTATATCGATAAGAAGAGTGCATCCAAGTTGTCGTCACATGCATTCCTCTCAAGCTTCGATGAAACCAGAGGTGACAATGCAGGATTGGCTCTATACAGCTATGAGGATCTAGCTCCTACTGATACTCAGACAAGTTATGTTTATGATAATAGTATCTGGACTGGGTACTTTACGGTCCCGGACATTGCAAGGTACAATTTCAATGTATCATGGATCGATTCAGCGTCAATGAGTGCTTATCTTTATGATGGGACGGACCTTCTGGACTCTTCCGGCGGGACAGGTACATGTGAGGTATCTTCTTTGCTCCAGGCAGGAGAAACCTATCGTATTGACATTGTAAAAGGTGCTGGTTCTCTCACGGATACCAGATTCACAGTGAATGTTTCAGCTTTGCCGCTGGATATTATAATGACTGCTTATTACGATAGCAGCGCAGGTGGTTCAACACCAAAGTACAGAACCTGGGATACTTCTCAGTGGTCTGTGGAAAAATCTGCTAATAATGTTGACGAAATTCCTTCTTACATGGTACTTAAATCAAGTCCTACGAGTCCTGAGATCATTATGGCCATTTCTGATGATGATTACAATTTGAACGTCCAGACGTGGAATGGTTTATCGTGGGATGGCACTACGGAGCTGGTAAGTGAATTGAACTTCTATAACGTAAAAAATTTCGACATATCATATGAGCAGAGTTCAGGGAACGCAATTGCTGTTTTCACAGATTGGTACGATAACCGCCGGGTTCCTCGATATACTACATGGGATGGTTCAATATGGAGTTCCGATTCTCCTGTGGCCAATAGTGTATATTCAGGCACAGGTAACATTGCATGGATCAGACTGGAAGCAAATCCAAATTCTGATGAAATGGTACTTGTAACTCTTGATGATCAAAAGTATATGCGTGCTCAGGTATGGAATGGAAATTCCTGGGGCAATGCTATATCCCTGACAAATTCTGCAAGAACTTCAAGTTACCAGTGTTTCGATGTGGTTTATGAAGAGGGAACAGGGCGTGCAATGGTCGTATGGGCCGATTCCAGCTATATAAAATATCGTATTTGGAGCGGTAGTTCGTGGGGAAGTGAACAGAACCTTTATTCCACGGGTAATGCTTACTGGCTCAAATTAGCAGCTGACCCCAATTCTAATAAGGTTATACTTGCTTACCAGGATGGTTCCAACGCAGTACATGCCTTCTCATGGAGCGGTTCCTCCTGGTCATCCCGGCAATCAATCGGGACTAATACCGGTAGTACTGCCAGAAGATCAATGGATGTTGCGTTTGAGCAATCCAGTGGAAGAGCTTTGATCGTCTGGGGAGACAGCACTTCTGTGCCGAAGTATCGCATGTGGACCGGTTCATGGGGTTCTGCCCTATCAGCATCGAATATAGGAGGCACAACACGTTGGGTGAAGCTGGCACCGGACCCGGAATCAAATGAAATATTCCTTATGACATCTGATGGAAGCAATGATCTCAATATCCAGAGATGGAGCGGTTCTTCATGGAGTAGTACCTCTGAAATTGAAACCTCATCCAGCAGCACCTATGAATGTTTTGATATCGTTTATAATTATCAGAAAGATTTTGCAGGAAGTGGACAGCTTTCATGGAGCCAGTGGACTGCAAGTGTGAAATCAACTTTTAACAATGATTCCCTCGCCCATCTGAGCAACGTCATAGATACCATTACAGCTGATGGGTTGACTGCAATAGATGAAGGTCTGTTCGTTGCCAACAATGAGCTTTCTTCAGTAGACGGTAACTCTACTATAGTCATCATGACCGACGGAATAGATAATGCAGGTTACCACTCACTGTTGGAAGAAGCATACAGGGCAAAGGAAAACAATACGGTTATATATACGGTAGGATTTGGTAACAGTGAATCTGAAGTAGACCCAATGCTGTCGGAAATTGCAAGTATCACCGGAGGAGAGTATTATTTTGCACCAAATTCCAGTGTTCTGAAGGATATATTCAGAGGCATTGCAGAACAGATCACTAATTTTTCTGCCCAGGGACCTGTGTTAAACATACAGATACCTCGCAACTACATCACACCTACTGCCATAGCAAAGGCTACTTACATTCCGGGAAGCAGTAACTGCACAACCGGTAATATGAGCTCTTTTATAATCCCGAGGTCTCCGAAAAGAGGTAACTCTGAACCACTAATTACAAATCTCAATGACAGGTCGGTCCTTTCATGGCAACTCCCAAATCTTGACCCAGGTGAAAAATGGGGAATATGGTATCAGATGAAAGTTTTAGGTTCGGGTTACGTGCCTATCATCCTGCCACAGTCGAATATAACGTATACTGACTTAAATGGTTCAAATGTAACAGTATACCTCCCCACCAGCGGCGGTTCAAGTGTCGGGGGTAGTGCAGGTGGGATATGGTCCTATTCTCTAGGAAGCCTCACGATGACAACTGACAAGCCTGTTACTTTAATAAACGAGCCTTCTAAGCTGACACTGTGGGTAAAGGACACTACAGGTAACTACAGCTTTGCGTATGTTACTCTATACACAAACCTTGGTTATTTTAATCAGAAGCAGAATCCTATAAATATAACAGTGATTGGTTCAGAGACATTGAATTTTTCAAGTGCCACTGCAGGGAATGCCTACATTAAGGCTTATGCACACAAAATCAACTCTACTAACATAAATGACACAAAAGAGTGTGAAGAAGTGCTTGTTGTCAGACCAAAGGGGATGATCAGGATCAAGTAGAGTGAGTTTTTATTCTACTTTTTTTTGGTGCGAGGCTGATTCATTCAGCCTAAATTTTTCATTTTTGGATAAATATCCGTTTTCAGTCAGAAAATTAAAAAATTATTTTTTGTATGTGTGTATAAAACAAAGTTTCTTTTCTCTCACTACTTATTTTCTGATGTTTTTTAATGCAATAGCTGGCAAAGACTTAATTATTACAAGTGTTTAATTATTTTAGAATAGTTTATATAGTTAGTCATCTGTAATTCGAGGTATGGGCCAAAAACGATCTTTTCCCTACTTTATGCAAATCCGGTTCACAGACCAGGGAATAAGTCCTGTCGTAGGGACTTTGTTGATGCTGGCTATTACAATGTTGCTTATAGGGGTCACTGCTGTCTCACTTGCTGGAGTACCTAACCCTTTAAAAAAGGGGTTAACAGCAGATGTGGAGTTAGAATTAATAGAGGGTGGCATACCTAATGAGATCAGATATAACGAAAATCTCATTACGCTGGTACATAATGGAGGTGATCCCCTGCCCCTTGAAAACATAAAGATAGTTATTGTTGGGCAGGGTAGCAGTTATACCGGAGTGGTGGCACATGGAGGAAGAATTGTCAATGGGGATGTGCAGGTAACATACCTTGATCTATGTTCTGCAGGAAAAGAAACACATTATGCCAAAAGGAACCCCTGCATAGCAGATGGTTATTGGTCCGCAGGAGAAGTCATTGTCCTTAATGGTGACGATGGTCTGGGTCACAGTTCAACTGTAACTGTGCAAGTGGGAAGTATCACAAATACGTCAAACAACTTCGGCTTGAAGAAGGGAACAGAAATTATCGTGAAGATCATAGAAAGTCCATCCAACAGGCTGATCTCAAGCTGTGATACAAAAGTCATGGCTGCAAAGAAGAGCTAACCCAAATTATTAGTACAGAAAGGTATAAGGTAGTGCGATGAGCGGACAGAAAGGATACTTACGCTATTTCCCCAAGGAACACTGTTATCCTAACCAACAGGATGCTATGGAAAAGATATATTCTGCACTTCTAAGAAAGGAGATCATACTTTTCGAGGGAGCATGTGGTACTGGTAAGACCCTCAGTTCTCTTGCTCCTGCACTCAATGTAGGTAAACAACTGCAGAAAACTGTGATCATTGCAACTAACGTCCACCAGCAGATGGTGCAGTTCATCAACGAGGCAAGGGAGATAAAGCAGGGAAATGATGTCAAGGTGGCGGTGGTAAAGGGTAAGGCTGCCATGTGCCCCCATGAAGTAGACTATGAGGAATGCCGGATCAAAAGGGACAATACTTTTGAACTGATAGAACTGGAAAAGGAACTTGATCTGAAGAAAAAGGAGCTTAAGTCTGCATCAGAAAACTACAAACGCTCCAAGGATCCGGCGCTTATAGCTTTAAGAGATGCATTGTTCAACGAAATAGAGGCAGGTGAACAAAAGGCTCGTGGTATTAGGGAGAGGGCATGCAATGACCTTTATGAGGTACTGCGCTTTGAAAGCGAGGTATTCAGACAATGGCTTTTCGCTGATGTGCGCACTCCTGAGGAAATTAACGAGTACGCCACAAAAAGAGGTATGTGTGGCTATGAATTACTGAAAAGGGAATTGAAGTATGCAGACCTCATTATCTGTAATTTCCACCATGTACTGAGTGCTGAGATATTTGCAACATTGCTTACCTGGCTGGACAAGGAGCCCCAGGATGTAATAGTGATCTTTGACGAAGCACACAACCTGGAATCAGCAGCACGTTCACATTCATCCATGACCATCACTGAGCATACCATTGAAAAAGCCATCTCAGAGATAGAAGCCAATCAGGACCAAATGCCTGAAAGCCGTGCAGTTGAATTGTTCAAAATGTTAAATGACATCATAAGGGAAACATACAACAACAGGTTCAAGTTCGGTGAAAGGGAAAGAGTAGGCCGGCTCTGGTATGATATGCGCATCAGCGATCCCTATGAGCGTAATGACGTGATTCGGGGCAGGTTTATGAGGCAGGCTCTGGAACTTGGTTTTAAGGATGAGGCTGCCATACAGCTTGTGCTCTCCGAGGCAAGTGAGTTCGGACAAACACTTGACGAGGAGTACAAAGAGCAATATAAGAAAGGCTTAAGCAAAATACTGAAAAGGTCACATATTCGCCATGCTGCAGATTTCTTATCTTCTTATCTGGTCCTGTCCAACGATTATCGCTATTATCCCATTATGAATGTGCGCAGGGACCCAAACGATCAGATATACGGGCGTCTGGAGCTCTTCACCTGTATTCCCAGCAATGTTACAGAGCCGCTTTTTGCTTCTGTGTTCTCTGTCATTCTTATGTCCGCCACACTTCGGCCCTTTGATATGGTGAAGGCTACCCTGGGTATAAAGCGGGAAACGTGCGAGCTTTCATACATGACATCATTCCCCCCTGAAAGACGTCTCACCATAGCTGTAGATGTTCCTCCTTTATTTGCAAGAAGCAGGGATGACCCTCATGCTCTGGAGGCCGTGGAGCAAGTACTGGCAGGTTCCATCGAGAATTCGAAAGGCAATGTAATTATCTTTTTCCAGAGTGCAGCTGAAGCCAGAAGATACTATTCAAAACTTGGTGACAAACTGAATGTGCCTGTGTTCCTGGATGAGGCCGGAGTGTCTTCCCATGAAGTGAGAGAAGCTTTCTTTGAACTTGGGGAGAAAGGAGGAAAAGGTGTGCTTTTCTCATATCTCTGGGGTACGTTGAGCGAAGGGGTGGATTTCAGGGATGGCAGGGGCAGAACTGTTATTATCGTAGGTGTCGGTTATCCGGCCCTCAATGACAGAATGAATGCTGTGGAGTCAGCCTATGATCATTCTTACGGGTCCGGAGCTGGGTGGGACTATGCGGTGCAGATACCTACGATCCGTAAGATACGACAGGCCATGGGCAGGGTCGTGCGTTCTCCTATGGATCATGGAGTGAGGATATTGCTTGACGGACGCTTCCTCACAGATTCACGCCAACGATATGGAAAGTTCGCTGTTTTTGAGATCTTTCCTCCTGATGAGAGAGAGGAGTTTGTAGATGTTCAACCAGAAAAAGTGAAGTTCTCCTTGATGAACTTCTTCCAGGACAATTCATGATGAAGATCTCAGGATAATTTATATCATGTATGGGTCATAAACTTATAGAACGTAATTTTCAAAATTTATAGGAGTGTATACAATGGGACTTGAAGACCTGATGAAAGAAGTTTCCACTGAACTTGAAAGACTTGTGAGTACCAAGACAGTGGTTGGAGATGCCGTAACAATTGGTGATACGACAATCATTCCTGTGACCAAGGTATCCTTTGGTTTCGGTACAGGCGGTGGAGAGGGTAAGAGCAAAGACAATGAAGAAGGCTTTGGTGGTGGCGGCGCAGCAGGTGCAAAGATAGAGCCTGTGGCTTTTATAGTCATATCCAAGGAAGAAACCCGTTTGATGTCTATTTCCGGAAAATCTGATATTGGTGTCCTTCTTGAATCAGTTCCGGGTCTGATCGAGAAGATCAAGACCATGAAGGGAAAAAAGGACAAGGGAAAAGACAACAATGGTACAGATACAGCTGATGAAAGTGAAGGATCTGTTGAAATCGAGGTAGAAGAACAGTAAACCAGATAGATTACAGAATATACCTATTGGATCCCTGTACTTTGGCATCCTTTCTTTGTTCGGGCATACTATGTTCACTGCAATACAGGTTGTACAGGTAGCAGCGCTCGTAATCATATTGCTGGCGTTGCTTGTACTTTTCTGTGCTATAGATCTGATAGTGGACCTGAAGAAAAAGGATCGGGACATTTCCGGAAGGATAGTGGTCAAATGGCTATTTCTGTCCTATTCAAAGGTATTCTATCCGGCTGAGTCCGAAAGTTCTGCTTCAAAAAAAAATGGAGATGCCGGTAAGAAGGAAGAAATGGAAAAGTCCGGCCATATTAATGCAAGTCATGAGGGAACGGAGTCTGAAGAAAAGATAACAAATGAAGCAAAAAGCACAAAAAAGAAAAAAGAACTGAAGGCTAAGGATCTTATTAAGATATTCTATGATGTTAAGAAACCTCTTTTAAGGCTTTTCAAAGGCACAATGCGTAGTCTCAGATTGAGATGCGGCAGATGTGATGTCGCTTTTGGTTTTCCGGATCCTGCAGATACAGGAGTATTGTGCGGTTTTCTTTTTGGAGCATTTGGGTCCCTGCATCATTACTGGCAGACTTTTTCTTATTTTCTGGAACCCAGGTTCGATGATAAAGTGCTGGACCTGGAATTCATGGCTGATGTGAGGGTGCGTATTTATAGATTTATTCCCACATTCCTACGTTTTGCACTTGATAGGGGTGTGCTCAGAACGGGCTGGTTACTGGTACGTACCTACAGATGAACACTTTATATAGGCTGTATCGAGACACAAGTGTCAAAGTTTAATAACATGCAGTGATGATTAAGACCTGAATGATCAGAGTAAAGTCCCCTTCCAGAATTCATATGGGTCTTATAGACATGAATGCCGAGCTTGGCAGAGTGGACGGTGGGGTAGGGATATCTATTGATCATCCCCACGTGATGATCTCAGCGGAGATCGCCGATGATATAGAGATCATTGGGCATTCTTTGCTTGCACAGCGCATGAAGGCAGCAGCCAGGGTTCTGCTTCCAGAGGGTCAGGGTGTAAGGGTGACCATAGAAGAAGATATGCCTCCTCATGTGGGCTGTGGTTCCGGGACCCAGGCAGCGCTTTCAGTCGCAGCTGCGGTGAACAGGCTGTATGGACTGGGCCTGAGTGTGCGGGAGATGGCCATTGCTGTGGAGCGTGGTGGAACTTCTGGTATTGGGGTTGCGTCTTTTGAAAAAGGCGGTTTCATAGTTGATGGCGGGCATAAGTTCGCAGACAAGGGTTCATTCTCTCCCTCATCAGCAAGTAAAACACCTCCTGGACCCGTACTCTTCAGGGAAGATTTTCCGGATTGGGAAATTGTGCTGGCTTTGCCGGGTGAGGACATGCACATAGGGGCTCATGATGCTCAGGAAGTGGATATATTCAGAAAGGAATGTCCTATCCCGTTACATGAGGTGCAGGCCGTAGCCCATATAGTGCTCATGAAAATGATGCCTGCCATCGTGGAAAAGGACATTGAGGGCTTCGGCCAGGCCACCAATCGTCTGCAGACCCTGGGTTTCAAGCAGAGGGAAATACGGTTACAGCATCAGGCCGTCAGGGACCTGATAGAGCTTTTGCAGGACAGTGGTGCTTATGGGGCAGGCATGAGCTCTTTCGGGCCTGTTGTGTATGCTTTCACGGATAATCCCGAGGACGCAGCTTACTTAAAGGCAGATGCACAGGCTTTCCTGGACAACACCATCGGGGGTAAGGTCATAATTACCAGAGCAAACAATACCGGTGCTTCTATTTTGGAGGAATGATTTGAAGGCAGTTACATGGTTCGGCACATTGTTCATTTCTGAAGATGGGGAAGTTGAGGAATGCTGCCTGCTGGAAAAAGATCCGGAACTCCTTGCTGAGCACATGTTGCTTGCTGCGGGAGATGAATATTTGCCCGTGCACGGCCTGAGCCTTAGGGAACTGGCACTTGGTTGTGGTTTTGTTGAACTTGAAGAGGATTATGACGTGTTGCTTCGGGAAGTGTGCATAAGAGCAGCCAAGCGTCAGATATCCATGACAGATACCGATGACAAGCGCATCATCCAGGCAGTGGAGGCCATGGATGACATTGATAAAGCAGCCAATGAGCTTTCTGAAAGGCTTACTGAATGGTATGGCGTATATTTCCCGGAACTTGAGCTTACAGCAGAGTCCATGGCGAGGTTCGTGGCAAGGTTCGGCTCCCGTGAAAATGTGCCAGAGGACCATGATATGTTCGTAAAGGCCAGCAGTTCCATGGGTGCGGAACTGTCGCTGGTGGAAGAGGACCTTTTACGCAACTTTGCGGCCAGCCTGTGCGGGATATATGATACCCGCAAGCATCTGGAGCAGTACATTATGAATAATATGGGTGCAGTGGCTCCCAACCTTACAAACATAGCAGGTGCTCCCCTTGGTGCGAGGCTTATCAGCCTTGCCGGAGGATTGGAGAAGCTTGCGGCCTTTCCGTCAAGCACCGTGCAGGTCATCGGCGCGAGCAATGCCCTGTTCAAGCACCTGAGGTCCCGCGCCCCATCCCCAAAACATGGTGTGATCTTCAACCATCCTCTCATCAAGGGTGCACCATGGTGGCAGAGGGGTAAGATCGCCAGGGCACTGGCAGCCAAGATCAGTCTTGCGGTGCGCATGGATGCCTATGGCGGGAAGCCTGACCCTTACATAAAGGAAAACCTTGAGCGTAAAGTGGAAGCCATCAGAAAAGCTCATCCTGAGCCGCCTAAGAAACAGTCTACGAAGGTCACTCAGCCGGGTCCGGGCAGGGCAGGCGGCAGGCCAGCCAAAAAGCGCGGTGGTCAGAAAAAGGGTGGCATGAACAAAGGTAGCAAGAACACAGTTGACAGATCGGGAGGCAGACCCGCATGAGCATTGAGCAGTTGTCGGACGGTATCTTTGAAGTGGTCACGGACGACAGGAAGATACTGGCTACGCATAACCTCTATCCTAGCCATAGCGTATACGGTGAGAAGCTTATGGATGTGGATGGCGTGGAATACCGCCAGTGGGACCCCCACAGGAGCAAGCTTGGTGCTATGGTGCTCAAGGGTTTTGACATTCCCCTCGAATATGATTCCCACGCACTGTATCTGGGGGCTGCATCGGGCACTACAGTAAGCCATGTTTCGGATATCCTGACTGATGGCCTGGTGTATGCTGTGGAGTTCTCCCCGCGCACCATGCGCGACCTTATCAGGCTGTGCGATCAGCGCCCCAATATCATTCCCATACTTGCGGATGCCAACAAGCCCCGTTCATATGCTCATATCGTGGAAAACGTCGATGTTATCTTCCAGGACGTAGCCCAGCCCAACCAGGCTGAGATAGCTGCTCTTAATTCCAAATATTTCTTAGAAGACGATGGACATCTGGTGCTTTCCATCAAATCCCGCAGCATCGATACTGTAGCCAGTCCCAAGAAGATGTTCAAGGACGAGGTCAAAAAGCTGGAAAGCGACTTTGGCGTGGAGTTCGAGGTGCTGCAGCGCAAAGAGCTAGATCCTTTCCACGAGGACCATCTGGGCGTGCTGGCACGGATGTTTGTGGAAGATGAGGATTAAAGATAGTAACACAGATCGAAGAGGTGCTTACCCCCTATTTTTGAAGCAGCCACTTCCAGATGGGTCTGACAAATATTTTCTTGTCTTTTATCTCTATTTCATCTTCAGTGTCATCAGTAAGGATCAGACCTTCTTTCAGCTTGTAAGCTTTCATAGCATCAAGCATTCCATCTAGTTCTCTTTTTCTGGTATCCGTGTTTTCAAGACTTTGAGTCACCTGTATAGCTTCTGTTATGTTGTATCCATCCCTTATAACAAAATCACACTCTTTATTCTCTTTGTGATAGTACACTTCTTTGGATTCCCTTTTCAGCTCCATGAACACAGTGTTCTCAAGGATTCTTCCATAGTCCTCTGATGTCCTGAAGCCCAGAATTCTTGCAATAGCAGTGTCTGTAAAGTAGACTTTCTTATTGGAATAAACTTGTACTTTAAGGGAAGTGGAGAATCTTGGTAAAAGATATGCAAGGTAACTGTTCTCGAGATACTCAAAGTATTCTTTTATTGTTGTTGCACTGGAAAGGCCAGTCAGTTTCCTGATATTGTTGTAACTTATCTCCTTTGCTATGTTTGATGCTGCAAAGAAGACTGTTGTTTTCAGTGCTTTTTCGTCTTTGAGATTGTATCTTGTAATTATGTCGCGGTAGAGTATGTTCTCATACAATGTCTTGACGTATAATTCATCCCTATTCTTCACAAATTCAGGTATTCCGCCGACATCAATGTACTCGTTGAAGTGTCTTTTTATTGTACTTTTTTCTGTGGTTGTCAGTACTTCCGGGATTGGCAGCTCATATTTCTTAAAATGCAGGAACTCTTTGAATGAATATGGATATAATGAATAGCTCAGATGCCTGCCCGTCAGGTGGGTTCCCATCTCACGGCTCAGCATGCTTGCGTTCGAGCCGGTTACATATACCTTCTTTCCGTTGTCATGGAGTCGTCTTACGAATCTTTCCCAACCCTGTATGTTCTGTATCTCATCGAAAAAGTAGATATTTTTCTCACCGTACAGTTCGGTCAGAAGTTCCTGCATCAACTGAAAATCAGCTATTGTGAAGTCAAAGAGCCTCTCATCATCAAAATTTACAAAATAGCTTTCATGAAGATGGTCTTTCCTGATTTCGTTCATGAGTGTTGATTTCCCTGCTCTTCGAAGCCCGGATACTATAACGATAAGATCAGACCTTTTTTCTTTTATCTCATCCAGCATCTCCCTTTTGACCAGCTCTCTCACATCTTTTATCTGATCATTCTGCTCTTTTAGCAGGGTTTTTAGTTTCTCTCTGTCCATATTCCATACTGGTTGTTCTTTGTTTATATACATTTGGTTTAATAGGCCAAATAATAAGCAGTTTATTTGGTTTAGCAAACCAAGTTAGTTAAATGGTGTTGATTTTTCTGTGGTTTGTAGTTATAACGTTGAATATAATGCTTCTTAGAAGAGGTCAAAAAGCTGGAAGGTGACTTTGGCGTGCAGTTCTAGGTGCTTCAACGCAAAGAACTTGATCCTTTTCACGAGGACCATCTGGGTGTGCTGGCGCGGATGTTCCTGGATGAGGAAGAGGCTTAAAGGCAGTAAAACAGATCAAAGAGGTGATTACACCTCTATTTTTGAAGCAGACACTTCCAGATGGGTTTTACAGATTTTTCTTTACAAATGTTTGTATTTCATACAGGAATACCTTATAAATTTTCCGTACAGTTAATTAGTTTGTCAATTATGTTTTCTTTCAATTCTATTGTGCTTTTAACTTTTTCTAATGGAAATGCAAATGTAATGATTGATTTAGAGTTGTTGTAATGCCCATTGGGAATATCGGAGAAATCTCTCATTGTAGAAATATCATCATTCAGCATGTTCTTTTCTTCTGGCTTATCTATCCAGAACCATTTTTTTGAGAGCCATCCTTCAAATCTAAATGACTTTGGATTATGTGGTACAATTATTCCTGCAACGATAAGAGGAACATTTTCCTGCATTTTAATATCTTTGCAACCGCCACTGTACCGTAAAAAGAGACTTATAAATAAAATTTGATCAGGCTCTGTACCTTCAATTTCTTGTTCAAGAGCATAAGCTCTGCAGAAATATGAGGGTATCCATGATTCTGGATTCAGTAAAGACCTACTTTGTTCATATACTGCTGTATTTCCATTAAATGTAGTGTATCTACTTTCTCCCATCAAACGATCGCAATCTCTTAACAAAGAGGCAATTTCAGAAAAAAATCCATTCATATTTTCAAAAGATTGGTTTAGTTGCTGGTTAAAATCTGTGCTTTCCATGTTTACCTCCTCATATGGTAATTGTAGCTGATTTTTGGGAGCATCCTACTAAAATTGTATTCTTTAATGCCTTTATCTTCAATATAATTATAAGTTATTTGTGAAATGATAACCGAAAAACCATATCTTAGATGACTGTAATCTTCAATCTCGGATATATATGAATATTTAGAGGAATCAAAGTCCATCTTATTAAATCCACTGAACCTTGAAAGTTTCTTGGCTTGCAAGACGTCTTTTATATGTGCTATTATCCTATTTTTTGTTTTATCTTCAAAATCAAAAATATTGGTGTTAGTTGCAATGTGCTCAATCTTCCACCAAGGTAGCCAGTATAAAGGGAGTTTTGCCGGTTCTTTATAATTTATATTTGTCCTGTGTTTCTCAATAAACTCATTAGCAGAATCATAAAGTGAACTTCTTGGTATAGTATCATCAGCTGTGACATAAATAAGAGCCTTTGAAACAATTTGCTTCCCCTCCAAGAAACCAAATTGTGTGTATAATTCTTGTTCTTCTATTATCCTCAGTTCTTTTGCTAATTGATCTGTAATCTCATCTGTATCGTAGTTTGCTTCTGAGGACTTTCCAGAGCTATATTTTGCTTCAATCAGGATTAAACTACATTTATTCTCTGGATGCTGAAGTATAATCAAAACATCTGGTTCAGTGTGCGTTTTTCCTGTTTTAATCCTAGGCCAGAAAATGTATTCCTCTGAAACGACAGGTTCAGAAGTATCTAATTGGTCATTAGAATCAAAATGCATTGATTCCTTTAAAATATATTTTAATAACTCATCAAAGTTCAAAAAAGAACAACATCCAAATATGTCTGATGTAAGAAGGTCTTCTGAATTTATG
This sequence comes from uncultured Methanomethylovorans sp., assembly GCA_937968035.1. Lineage (GTDB taxonomy): Archaea > Halobacteriota > Methanosarcinia > Methanosarcinales > Methanosarcinaceae > Methanomethylovorans. The sequence goes on along the minus strand of CALBTS010000414.1, from coordinate 14,508 downwards.
TTTGTCAACTTATTGTTTATTTCAGAGAATGTCATATTGAATCTTTACTTTGTATTAAGTTTTGGGTGAAGTTATTTACTTATATATTGCTATGGTGGTTCTTCAAAGTTTTCTTCAATACGTTCCAGCGGCATTCTATTAAATAGACAGTTTTAAGAAATATAACTCTATTGAAATAAAAAAGAGAACTTATGCATGTGAAAAAAGGGCTATATAGAAACCCTCCGTTTCCAAGAGAATTGCAAATTAGTACTTTTTTATTATAATGCACTATCTACTGCCTTTTTGTGGCGCTTCAATGCGCAAGTGTGAATCCTGTCAACAAGTATATATCATAGAAAAACACTATATGTAGTATAACCGCTACATATATCTTAATTGACTTAAAGAGGTACCAATATGAGACGCAAAACAATAGCAATACTTGCAATAGCGCTCCTTACAGGGTTGGCTGCAACTGCCATGGTAAGCGCTGAGACTCCTCTTGTGCAGCGTGCTTCAGGTTATGCTGGAGCTTTTTGCAACTGGGGCACAGGAGGCAATGGATATGGTCCGGGTTACTGCGCTGCGTACGCAGGTCAGGAACTTACAGTAAAGACCGCAGAAGAAGCTCTTGTGATAGCCAAAGAGCAGATCTCAGCCGATGTAACAGAAAATGACATTTACCAGATGGGCAGATGGTGGGTAGTCTATTATACTGTAGATGACACTGCCAGGCAAGGACGTATCGATGCATATACAGGTGAAGTTATTCCAGACTTTTTCGCCTCACAGTATGCTCCCGGCCAATACAGGCAGAGAATGGGCAGGGGCTATGGCATGATGGGTATGTGGAGATATTAAACCCATATTCGCTTTTTGAACAGTATGAAGTGCTCTTTAAATCCGAAGAAAGTCATCTGTATTATTGAATAGAGTAATTTATTTAAGGACATATTTATGGGGAGAACTGACAGGTATGATGGGATATTATGGTAGTATGTATGGCGGCCTCTTTGGTTTCCTTATCCAGATATTGGTCATACTTCTCATTGTAGGAGTTGTGGTCATGCTGCTCAGCAAGTCCAATTTTGCAGGCTCAGGTAACAATGAGAGGCTGGTGAAAGTGGAAAAGGATGTGGAAGAGATCAAAAAAGCCGTGGAAGAAATAAGGAACAAACTGAACGAGATCTAATTTTTAGAATGCACTAAGGTATATTCTTCTACTATTAGAGTAACATAATTCCTGGCTTAGAGATGGTCTGCAGATGACCCGATCGCTTGAACAAATAGTACACATCGGCGAGGCTCTCGCCCATCCGGTAAGAATACAATTATTGTACATGCTTTCCGAAAAGGAGAGATATATCTATGAGCTTGCCAAAGATCTGAACCTCTCAAGACAGGTAGTGGACCTTCATCTCAAACGCCTTGAAAAGGCAGGTTTTGTGGAAAGCGACCTGCGACTTGAAGAAAATGATCTGCGTGCAAAAAAATTCTTCAGGCTGAAGGAATTCGATGTGAAACTTTGCACAGAAGACCTGAAGAACATATTCAGTTGATCGGCTTCATGGAACCAGGATCTCACTTATAGCATGGATGACTCCATTGCTGCATTCAATATCCGGCTCTGTTATGTTGGCGGTATCCACCACAATGCCACCATTGTGTTTAATTCTCAGTTCTTTACCGCCTATGGTCCTGAGGGAATCAATGTTCTGGAGATCCTTCAACATGTATTTGCCTTCAACGATATGATAATTTATGATCCCCGTCAAGTATGGAATGTCAGCAAAGGCTTCCTCTATGACCTCTTCAGGTATCACCTCAAAAGCCGATTCCACTGGTGCGAACACAGTAAATGGGCCTGTATTGCTGTATTTGTCTATCAGTCCCAGTACCTCTGCGGCTTTAAGCAGGCTCTGAAAAGACCTTTTTTCTTGTGCTGTCCGTATTATGTTCTGTAGCTGTGCCATATAATCTCCCTATGATAAAGAGGAAAGCTTCTGACATAAAGTTTGCGTGATAGATCATCCCATCGAAAAGCATAAGAACCCATTTCTTACCTTATATCAATGTGGTGACCATAAATCGTATTATCAAAGCAGAGGGTCTTGTCAAAAGATACGGTGAACTCACGGTAGTTGATGGCGTAAGTTTTTATGTGGAAGAAGGGGAAATGTTCGGCTTCCTTGGTCCCAACGGTGCAGGAAAGACCACCACCATGAAAATGGTTCAGTGCGTTTCACCTAAAACATCTGGTAAACTTGAGGTCTTTGGGATGGATGTATCTGAGCATCCACGTGAAATTAAAAAAGACATGGGTGTCGTTCCTCAGGAGAACAACCTGGACCCCGATTTTACTATGTACGAGAATCTCAGGAACTATTCCCGATATTTTGACATTCCTCCGAAAGAAGCAGATAAACGCATAGAAGAACTTCTTGATTTTATGCAGCTTCAGGACAAAAAGCACTTCATGTCAGAATCCCTCTCAGGGGGTATGAAGCGCCGTCTTGTGCTTGCAAGGGCCCTCTTGAACAATCCTCGGCTGATAGTGCTTGATGAACCTACTGTAGGCCTTGATCCCCAAGCCAGGCATCTTATATGGGATAAATTGCGGTCTCTTAAAAAAAGAGGTGTCACCATTGTACTTACAACGCATTATCTGGATGAAGCGGAAAAATTATGCGACAGGCTTGTAGTAATGGATTATGGAAAAATAGTCGTAGAGGGTGAGCCTGTGCAGATAATAAAGGATCACATTGGCACTGGTGTGGTGGAAGTTGATAACCACCCTCAAATTGTGGAATGCCTACAAAAAAGTGGGTCCAGCTACGAGATAATGGGAGATATCATAGTGATATATACGAATGACCCAATGCATATTGCGGACCAGCTCAGCATGGAGTGCTCTCTGGATAAAATAACCACCAGAAAAGCCACTCTTGAAGACGTGTTCCTTAAACTCACAGGCAGAAAACTGAGGGAGTAACTATGTCCTACTTGCAATACTTCCAGATTCCGGAACTTGACAGAAGGCTCTTAAAGGTCTGGCTAAGGAACAAGGATGTTTTCATGAAGAACATTAAACTTAATTTCCTGCCACCTTTCCTTGAACCCATACTATACCTGGTGGCAATGGGATTCGGGCTAGGAACATTCGTGGATGACATCGGTGGCGTGTCCTATGCACAATTTATAGCTCCCGCCCTTATAGCAGTGTCTGTGATGTACGCTTCTTTCTTTGAATGTACCTATAGTTCTTATGTAAGAATGTATTACCAAAAGACATTCGATGCCATTATAGCTACTCCTCTCATTATTGAGGATGTGATCGCTGGAGAATTGTTCTGGGGAGCCACACGTAGTACTATCAATGCCTTGGTAATGGTACCTGTAATAGCAGCCTTTGGGTTGATTGATCTGAAGTATGCTCTGCTAATTATTCCTTTTGCTTTTTTGGCAGGATTGCTCTTTGCCTGTATAGGGATGTGTTTTACAGCATTGACACCAAACATTATGGTTCTTGAATATCCGGCCCTGTTGTTCATTACTCCAATGTTCCTGTTCAGCGGAACATTTTTTCCTCTGGAAGTGCTGCCGGAACCCATACAATACTTTGCCTTTGCCTTCTTACCACTCACCCATATCGTAAGGGTCATACGGTCCATTGCTTATGGTTCTTTAGAATTATCCCTGCTATCAAGCCTGTTATGGATATTCATGGCATCGTTGCTTTTTTTTGTATTGTCCATGAATCTCATGAAGAAAAAACTGATCGTATGACAAATTGTTGAAAGCGATATATTGAATTAATAATATGATATTTGGTATACGATGAATAGATTTATCCTGCTCATTGCCTGCTTCCTGGCAGTAGTTCCCCTATCAGGGTGCATAGACGAATTGGTGCCTTTGGAGAAAGTATCTGAGTCACCTGATTCCTCGATGTATGAGTTTGACGTGTTTCTCAATGGAAGCCAGCTCAATGGCAGTTTTGCAAGGACAAGCACTTTTTATCTGTCTACGAATTCCAGTGCAAAAGTTGTAAACATGATCGATAATGAGTCATTATTGGATATCATGCCTCTGGAGGACATTACAAGAACGGATGATGAAATACTGTCAAACATAGTGGTCATAGCTGATTATGCTAATAATACCAGTTCCTCTATAGATATTTTTCAGAACTATTCAACAGAGCAAAAAGTATCATCTTTAAACTATACTATCTCTGAAAAAGTGATAAAGGGACAAAAACATATCTACCTCAACTTCAGTGAACCCATAAGAGGTTATGTGGCATATACAATGGCTGTGCCCACCGGTCAGAATTTCCTCCACATTTCTAAGGCACCATCAGTAGTTCGTATAGTACTTCCCGAAGGCTATACTACAGGAAATTCATTGATAGGCAGGGCAAGACCAGATCCTGAAGACATATATTATGATGAAAAAGGGCGGATGAATCTGGTATGGTATAATATGGGTACAGAGAAAAGTTCTGTAGTAGGCATGTTCGAGACCCTATTCAAAACGGAGATCCAAACACCTCCCAATACAATAAAGCTCATAGCAGTGAAGTTCTACAAGGATTCGGCACCCGGGCATCTACTTGTTGCCGGAGTGATATTGACTTCTCTTGCTTTGATAGTGATCACAGATTATCTCAAAAAAAGAAGAAAATTAAGAAAACTGCGTGAAGAGATCGAAGCCGAAGCGAAGGGAAAAAAGCCACAGACATAGTTCAATGTTCCGGGCATGATTATATGTTTATTTCCATTCCATCGAATCCCAGTGGTAATTCTCTGGAGGCTATCTCATGTGGTGCAAAATAGTGGCTCAGATGAGTAAAAACCACTTTTTTTGCTCTGATCTCTATGGCAAGGTCTAGTGCCTCTTCAGAATTCATATGTTTTTTTACTTCTACAGTTGGCGGTACTATTGCATCGGCGATGAGAATATCAGGGTTCACTATGAGTTCAAGACTCCTGGCAGAGATGTTGCGTTGTGTATCCCCTGTGATAACCACTTTTTTCTGACCTTCTTTTATTATTACCCCAACAGGTCTTTTAGCTGGCGGATGCACCACTTCGAAGAGTGTGAATTCCAGGCCTATTAGCAAAAAAGGAGTGTACATTTTCACTTCGTGACGTCGGGGGTGCATGTAGTGCAGATATTCCAATATGTAATCCAGAGTCTCTTTTATTCCATATACATCCACGTTGTACTGTACTCTGTGGAACTCAGCAAAACCTGCAAAATGATCATAATGGGTATGTGTCCATATCACACCATCAATATGCCGGACACCATTACCAAGCAGCTGAGAACGTAGGTCCGGACCTGTATCCACAAGCACCTTTCCTTTTTCCGACTCTACGAGGATAGAAAATCTTGTTCTCTTGCTGCGCCCACCGTTTTGAGCATCAGTACAGGTTGGACATGTGCATCCTATTACAGGAGTGCCTGGAGCATCACCTGTTCCCAGAAGAGTGATCTTCATGTGTATTAGACCTGATCGGAATATTCATCTGTTTTCATAACGGCCCTTTCATTGAACGCATCAACTGCATTGATCATATCCTGCTGTGTTAGCTCGGTCCTTTCCTCTATAAGGGCGGTGAGCACACTTTCCCTTATGACCATCCTCAGATCGGATCCACTGTATCCTTCGGTGAGAGCTGCTATCTCAGAGTTATCATATTCACCTGGGATGGGTTTTGTGATTATATCGAGGATACGTATTCTCATTTCTTCATCCGGCAACGGGAAGTTCATGATCTCATCAAATCTTCTCCAGGCTGCAGAATCCAGCATCCGTGGATGGTTCGTAGCTGCCATGAGCAATACTCCGTCCCTTGTGAGACTTATGTCATCAATGGCCTTGAGCAGGGTATTGACAGCTCTCTTCAAAGCTGCATGTTCATCAGAGGTTCTTGTCTTGGCAACAAAATCAAATTCATCAATGAAAAGGATACAGGGGTTAAGTCTTTTTGCAAGAGCGAACACTCTGTCTATGTTCTTTGCAGTTTCTCCGAGATACTGATCAGTGATCATGGAGAGCTTTACCTCAACAAAAGGTATTGCAAGACGTTCGGACATTGCCCTTGCAACACTTGTCTTGCCAGTACCCGGTGGGCCCACCATGAGGATCTTTCCGATGTCGTACAGGCCAATCTTGTTCAGATAATCCCTATATTGAATAGCCTTAACGATCTTCTCGACCTCAGATTCCTGTTCTTTTGTGAGCACCAGGTCCTTCAATGGCTGGACAATATCTTCAGGGGCCTTTATGTGGACAAGTTTAAGCATGTCATCGCCCCCTTCCTCAGCAGCAATGGCATTTATCAGAGACTCGATCCATTCCCTGTCAACTTCTTTAGGTCTTATCTTGCTGCGGGCATCAGCATAATTTGCACCTTCTAACTTCTTTTTCTCATAGTAATATGCCAGACAGGGATTATGCGCTATCTTTTCAAGAGCCCCCTCCCTTTTTTCAAACCATTCGGCAGCTACCTCGAACGCTGTAAGGCGAATACGAAAATCGCGTTCATTTACATCTATAAAAGGCAGTGACCTTATCTCTCCCTTGAGTTCCTTTATCTCAAAGAGTTTTTCGATATCCGAATTAGAAACGGATAGTGGCCTGGGAACTGTTCTTTTTTCCCGGTTCCAGTAGTTTTTCCTCACATTTTTTGGAAGGTCACTTATTTCCAGTTCTGAATATTTGTTAAATATATGGGTGGTAAGCAAAAGCTCAACTATATCAAGGGTTATGTCCGCCATGTTCTAACCGATCAAAAGTGTTCTGTATTTTCAGAAGTCCATCGTTTGGACATCTTATATAAGTGTTCTTTTTAAATAAGCTTTTGTATAATTAAGGATGTGCTGCACAAGTTGTGAGATCAGACTTTCTTTATCTTCCCTTTTACAGGGAAATATATATCGCCGGCTTCCAGTAACCTGGCAATTGTTTTCTCGAGATCGTTTCTATCGATGTCCAATAATTTACATTTCTCTTCCAGTTCGTCTATGCCCAGTTCCCCTCCGGCTGAAATATGCTCAAGTATGATCTTGGAAATGTCTTTGTTACGAGCTTTCTGACCCTTATTTGGTGCAGCACAATAGATCCCGCCTACTGGATCGTTGTTCTGAGACATACTACACTGAAAACTCTGTGAATGGATCGTGTGTACAGCTCCATTTGCTTGTATCTTTGCCTGCATCAAAGTACGGGCCTTGACAACCTCATCAAGGGTTTCAGATGCACTGGTCAATTGTAGCTTTCTTACCTCCAGCCTGGCACCACATCTCTGGCATTGCACGGTCCTGGAAGTGCCAACTTCTATGATCTGTGCATGCATCCGGCATTTAGTACATACTATTACCCCATACATCACAAACACTTCTTATGCCAGCTATAAATACTGTACTGCTCATAAAGACCGAGGATGCACCTTATACGTGAGGCACAAGAAAAAGACATAGCCGGAATAGTTATTATAGAAGATATGTCATTTCCGGTACCCTGGCCAGATTTTCTTTTCATGGCCAATCTGGGAAATCCTGGTTTTATCGTATACGAAGACAAAAAAAATATAGTAGGGTACGCCATCCTTGGAACATTTATGGACAATGCTCATTTGCTCAGCATTGCAGTGCATCCGGAGCACAGAAAACATGGGATAGGCTCATTTTTATTAAAGGCCTGTATAGGTATTGCCCGATGCTATGGATATGAGTGTATCACTCTTGAGGTCAGGGAAAAGAACCTGAAAGGACAGAAATTCTACCAAGCACATGGCTTCAAGGAACAAGAAATAGTTCCTGGCTATTATCTTGAGGACAATGCTGTGAGAATGTACCTCAAGATATGATTCATTTTCCATACCTTCTCTGTCTTTTTCTAAAATCCCGAAGGATCCTTAACAGATCTATTTTTCTGAAACCTATCCAGTTAACATCCGTGAAGAACAGCTCTGAATACACAGACTGCCATATCATGAAATCCGACAGATGCTTGCCTCCGGCCCTTATAACAAGGTCAGGTTCATGTTTCAACATGAGATGAGCTTCTATGGTCTTTTCGTCAATTTGTTCTGGAGAGATCTTTTTCATTTTTACGTCTTCAAGTATGGTCCTTACAGCCTTTGTGATCTCACTGCGTCCACCAAAATCGATCGCCATATATACCATAAGCTTTGGACCGCTTCTTGTCTTAACAGATTCTCCCGTAGCATTATAGATCTCAAACCCTATTTCTTTGGGAAGCTGTTCCATCAGCAAACTAAGAGGATCCAGCAAACTTTCCATCATTGCTGACCGAAGTTTCTCTTCAGTGTCCAGCACATCCACATATATACTTATAACCTTGATGTGCAGTTCCAGACACCAGTGAATATATGTTCCTAACTTATCCATCCCCTTCTTGTAAAGCAGATCACTCTCTGATATTACCAGGGTGAGATTTTCAGGAATGGAATAATTGTTGCGAGAAAGATCTCTGAGGAGATACTTTTCATACACTGAACTTAATATGCTCCTATATTTCATATACCCAGCTTTTTTTATAATTTTCTTTTTCTGTTACTTTGCTGTCGAGACGATCTTCACCACTGAACCATTTTCAAGCTCATGTTTTTCTCCCAGTCTCATCTTTGTCTTTGCATCCACCGCATACAGAAACCTATCACCTATATCCGAATGTACCTTGTATGCAAGCTGATGGGCATTAGACCCTCTTTTCATAAGGAATGCGTCAGGCAGCATTTTTCCATGTTTGTCTGTCCATTTACCTTCATCTTCCACAGGATATACAACTATCAGATCAAGCAATTCGAATACGGCTTTGTTAATGCATTCCTGAATGCCCGTATTGTGCATTTTATGCAGAAAATGTCGAATGCTCTCAAGTGCTTTCTGCTGGGCAGGACTGAGATCCTGGGAAATAATGGAAAAATCTTTGTCTCCAAGGTCGTAACTGATAGCTCCTGCTTTTGAGGCAGACCTAAGGGCAAGTTCTGCAGCTGCGCTTGTAGGCACTACGATCCCTCCAACAGCTGTTAGTTTCTCTAAGTTCTGAGCAGGTGCAATATCTGCTTTGTTGGCTGCAATTATCATAGGCTTGCTGATCACCCTTATCTTATCACACAGGTCGATTATTTCTTCGTCGGTCCATTTGGTAATGTTATGATCAAGTCTTGTCATCAAAAGCGCTTCGATTACCTGTGATTCCTCAACTCCCGCACCTGCCAGCTGTTCTGCTAATACTCTTTCGATCTTCAGGTTCTCCCCTTGGGTCTTACGGGATAACTTCTGCCAATTACGTTTGAGTATACCTACCATCCACATAGTGATCTCATGGTTGAGGAACTGCACGTCTTCAACAGGATCATGACATCCGATATCGACAGGATTTCCTTCTATATCTGTACAGCCTGCTGCGTCTATTACGTGTATGATGGCCTGAGCCTGCCTGAGGTCATCGAGAAAAGTGTTTCCAAGACCCTTGCCCATATGCGCGTCGGGTACAAGGCCTGCAACATCTATGAGTTCAATGGGTACATACCGTATCCCATCCACACAGTTACCACATCTGTGATCTCGCTCCATGCACGGACATCTTACCCTTACATACGTGACCCCTTTGTTGGGGTGGATGGTGGTAAAAGGGTAATTAGCTATTTCCACATCTGCAAGAGTGGAAGCTTTGAAAAAGGTGGATTTTCCTGAGTTGGGTTTTCCTGCAAGTCCTATGGTCATCGACATAATCTATTAAATTCGCTTGTCAGGATTTAACTTTTTTTAATTACAATTGACTATTACTTCTCACTTTAACATGTCCACCAACAAACTTTTATTTGAATAGTACATTAGACATCAAACCAGTTGTCCCGATAGGGTAGTGGATATCCTTGAGGCCTGCGGAGCCTTAGACCCGAGTTCAAATCTCGGTCGGGACGCTAAAATAATTAAGTGCTATGCATTCACTTCGCTTGATCTATTAAGATGCGAAGTGAAATTAACACTTAAGTTAAAACTATCTAGTCTTCGATTATCTTCATGAATTCAGGTTCTTTCCTTATATTTTCGAAATCACTATCGTTTAGCGCATATTCTAGGTAGGACTTTTCCAGTTCGACAGCATATTTAAGAGACCTGATAGCTTCTTTATTCTTACCAGTACGGGAATATGCACATGCCTTATTGTACCACACTTCTGCAAAGTTTGGTTGCAGTTCTATTGCTTTCTGATAATTTACTAGTGCCTCGTCGAACTTTCCAAGATTTGCAAGAGCTGCACCTTTGCTGTTCCATGCTTCTGCATGATCACCTTTAAGCATGGTCACCTTGTCAAAAGCCTCCAAAGATTCCTGGAAATTCCCAAGGTTACCCAGATCGATACCTTTGTTGTACCATGCTTCAAAGAAATCAGGTTTTAATTCCAGCGCCTTTTCAAAGTTCTTTATGGCTTCCTCATGCCTGCCAAGACTTGAAAGTACTACCCCTTTAGTGTTCCATGATTTCGGATTGTCCGGCTTAAATTTGATGGTCTTATCCAGAGCTTCAAGACTCTCCAGGAGCCTTCCAAGGTTAGCAAGCAAAATACCAATGCTGTTCCATGCTTCAGGATAATCGGGTTTTATTTCTGTAGCTTTTTCGAATGCTTCCAAAGCTTCAATAGACTTTCCAAGATGTGCAAGAGTAACTCCTTTATCACGCCATGTTTTAGCAAGATCAGGTTTCAGAGCAAGCGATTTTTCCAGTGCTTCAAGACTCTTTTCATGCTTGCCCATATTCTCAAGGGCAACACCTTTTTCACGCCATGCTTCTGCAAAATCTGGTTTGAGTTCCAGTGCTTTCTGGTGATGCTCCAAAGATTCCCCGTATTTACCCAGCTTATTCAATGCCATACCCATATTGTACAGTGTATCCGGATGGTTAGGCTTAAGGTCTAGTGCCTTCTTGTAAGAATTCAGAGCTTCTTCATATTTACCCATATTTGAAAGTACCATACCTCTGCTATTCCATGCATCTGCGTAGTCAGGGTATAGCTCTACAGCTTTTTCAAATGCTTCCAATGCCTTCTGGTAATTTCCAAGATGGTTGAGAGCCATGCATTTACCATTCCAGGCCTCTGAGAACTCTGGCTTTATCTTTAAAGCCTTTTCCAGAGCTTTCAGAGCATCATCATATCTCTGTAGTTTTATAAGGGTACTACCAGTCCCTTTCCATGCTTCAGCAAAGGAGGGCTTAAGGCTGCTTGCTCTTTCAAATGCTTCAAGAGCCTGCTGATATCTTTCAAGCTTTTCATAAATTATCCCCTTTCCACACCAGGCATCTGACATCTCTGGTTCAAGGTCCAATGCCCTTTGGTAGTTTTCCAAAGCTTCATCATATTTCTTAAGTTTGGATAGAGTAGCTGCCCTGTTATACCACGCTTCTGCACAATTGGGTCTAAGTTCCAATGCTTTATCGTAACTGTCCATAGCCTCTGTGTATCTTCCAAGCTCTGCAAAAGAACTTCCCATGTTAGACCATGCCTGAGCAAATTCTGGTTCAATTACCACCGTTTTCTGATAACTTGCCACTGCTTCTTCATGTTTTCCCATTCCTGCAAATACAACAGCCTGATTGAACAAGCCTCTTGGTAGCTCAGGGTCAATTTCAAGAGCTTTCTGGTAGTTGTTCAATGCCTCTTCATATTGTCCAAGTTCTGCAAGTGTCATTCCCAACCTGTTCCAGACATGTGCATTTGCAGGTTCAAGTTCAGAAGCTTTTATGAGAGCTATAAGTGCTTCTTCATGCTCACCCTGATCTCCAAGGATGACACCCTTATTATACCATGCGGGGCCAATTTTTGGATCGATCTCCAAGGCCTTTAAAAAACAATCCAGAGCTTTCTGCTGTTTACCAGTAATGATACGTATCATTCCCATGCTGTACCATGCTTCTGAGTGTTGTGGCATTATCCTTACAACTTTCTCGAAAGCCTCTATTGCATCCTGATTCTTTCCAAGCTCTGTAAGCATCTTTCCTTTGTAGTACCAGGCCTGTACATTCTCTGGATCTAACTTTGAAGCCTCTGTAAATGCTTCAAGTGCATCTTCATGTCTTTCAAGCTTCGAAAGTGCTTCTCCTTTGCTGTACCAGATATCTGCATGCTGTGGGTCTATATCCAAAGCTTTTTCAAAAGCCACCAGTGAATCACGATATTGTCCTAGCTTTAAAAGTGCTCTTCCTTTGCTTCCCCAGACATCAAAAAGGCTGGCATTGATCTTTAAAGATCTCTCATAATCATGCAGTGCTTCTTCACATTTCCCAAACCTTTCATGAACATTGCCCAATCTATACCATGCCTGTGCATTATCAGGTTCAAGTTCTGTTGTGTTTGCAAATGCTTCCAATGCCTTTTCATATTTTTCCAGGCCCTCGTAAGCAATACCCTTATAATACCATATTCCTGCCTTGTTGTTATCATTTGAGCTTGCGTTCTCCAAGGCTGCCAGAGCTTCCAGGTATTTACCGGATTCCGCAAGCATCTTGCCCCTGTTGTACCACGCTTGCATATTTTCCGGGTCTAAGTCTGTAACCTTTTTAAATGCTGCAAGTGCCTCTTCATGTTTTCCAAGTTCAGCAAGGATAACAGCTTTTCCATACCAGGCTCCTGTGATGTTGGGTTCATTGTCCAGTGCCTTTTCATAGCTTTGCAGTGCCTCTTTCCCTCTTTCCAGTTTTTGAAGGAGTATGCCTCTGCTATACCAGGCCTGAGCATTATCAGGTTGAAGATCAGTTGCCCTTGTAAATGCTTCAAGTGCACTTTGTTGCTGTCCAAGTGTTTCATAGACCTTGCCTTTTCCATACCAGGCCTCTGTAAGCTTCGGTTCGATCTCTGTTGCCCTTATGTGGCTTTGCAGAGCTTCTTCGTTCCTTCCAATTTTTTCCAGCAAGGTTCCTTTATTGAACCATATCTTGGCATTATCCGGCTCTATATCTGTCACATTTGTGAAAGCTTCAAGAGCCTCCTCGTGCATTCCAAGCTCATTGAAAAGGGCTCCTTTATCATTCCATATCCTGGCATCTTCCGGACGTATCTCCAGTGCCCTGTCAAATGCTTCTAGAGCTTTCTGGAACCTTCCCAACTTCCATTGAACAGTAGCCTTACTGTACCAGGCTTCAGCATTCTGCGGCTCCAGTTTAAGTGCTTTGTCATATTCTGCAAGTGCCTCTTCATTACTTCCAAGAGTTTCATGGGCTAAACCTTTACCATACCATGCCTGTGCAAAATCCGGTTTTAATTCAAGTGTTTTATCGAAAGCTTCCAGTGCTTCAGTACATTTACCCACTTTGATGCAGGCCTCGCCTTTGCCTTCCCACGCATCAATCATTGAAGTTTTGATCTCAGTGGCCTTCTCAAATGCTTCCAGTGCGTCCCAATATTTTCCGAGCTGCAACAGAGCTTTTCCTTGCCCGTTCCATGCCTGGGCAAGTGTGGGATCAAGTTGCAGTGCTTTACAATAGTTCTCTAATGCATCTGCATAGTTACTGATCTCAGCTAATGTGAAAGCCTTGTTATTCCATGCATTAGCATAGTTTGAATCTATCTTTAATGCTTCATCGAACTCAAGAGATGCTTCCTCAAGTGAACCGGCACAGTAAAAACCAATACCACAGTTAAGGTGGTATGCTGCAGAGAGTTCACAATCAAGGATAGTTGCAAATCTACTATAGTCACACAGTGAAACAAATTCCTTTTTTATTTGTGGAGGTATGTCGGTATTTGGAAGTGTGTTGAATTGTTCAAAATCCACATCTGATATATCTACCTTATGTGTGAAGGACTCTTTCAGCTGGTTTATCTTTTTATCCAATTTTTCTCTTTTCTTATGTTCAAGGATAAAAAAATAAAGCAATAAAATTACAGAGACCATTAGAAAGTAGAGAACTAAGTTTCCTCCGAGTACAGCAACCATGAAATCACATTCCGTTTTTTCAAATATATACTAATTAATATACTATATATCTTTATAGATTTATCTTAAAAAAAAATTTGTGCCTGAGAGATGACTATTAGTCATATATTTACATGGGTGTGCTTTTGTAGAGTCAAGAAAATTGTTCTTTAATACTGACGACTAAAAGACAGAAGTCCATTGACATATATGCATTATACAGTCCAGCGGATACCTTTGTAAATGGCTGGAATACTAAGAAAGGATCTTGCTTCAATAAGAGGTAGATAATATGAAAATAAATGTGATATTCTACAGCCTTTATGGACACATCTACAGAATGGCAGAAGTAGAACTTTTCCAGATACAAGAAACGTTTAATGAAGAGATGCTTGAAAAAATGGGGCCATTGAGTCAAAGAAACCATTTGCCCATATACTGGTAGCTACAATTGATTCACTCGCAGAAGCAGACGGTATAATTTTCGGTGTTCTTACCTGTTTTGGGATGGTCCCGTTTCAGATGCAGGCATTCATAGAAAGGACTGTAGGCCTGTGGTCAAAGGGAGGGC
>CALBTS010000413.1 GCA_937968035.1 uncultured Methanomethylovorans sp. | reverse complement strand
CCACCGAGATCTACACTCTTTCCCTACACGACGCTCTTCCGATCTGGGATAATATGAACAGTGCGGATATAGAATGGAACGATAAAGTAGTAATATATAACGATGAGAAAAATTACTACATTGTTGACAGAACGGACACTTATCTTGGTAGAAAGCTTGGAAACCTATTAGATTATATAAAAAGCCAAAGCATACACGATCATTTTTTTAAGAAAATAAACTATGATACATTGTGTATAGCTACGAAAGTAGCAGAAATCGAGCCATTTAGTGGCAGCTGGAGAGAATTAGATCCAACTATAAGACTAGAATCCACATCAATAAGCACGAAAGAGTTATACAAATTGGTAGCATTGCCCGTCCAAGATTACGTATCGAAAAACTACAGCAAACCTTCAATAATATTGATAGGTAAAGAACTCCAGCCCGCAATAATCAACGGCAAATTACCAGACACTCGATTCATAATAAGAATCCCAGGATGGTATAAAACAGTATATATCCCAAGTATAGAAAAAATAACAGTTTTGGGAGAAGACATCATAAAAAATGAGAGATAAAACACAACGGCTGAGTACTTTGCTTTTGCGGCTACCGCCAACAAATAGCAAGAACTCAGCTATTAAAATATATTTTTAGATTTAAGAGGTGCATAACGTGAAAGAATCTCAATTATTATATTCCTCTGGAATAATGATGAACGGATTCATGTTTGTAGGAGGATGTATAACCGACTTCAAACTACTCCAAATAGCAACTGGGATCACAATGTTGATGAACTTTTATTTTATATATAAATCAATTGACTATTAAACGAAATAGAACAGGTGTGCAAAATGAGTGGCGAAAGTGAATCCATTACATCAAACACAACATTGCAAGAGGTATTATTGGAAATATTGGATACTCCATACCGGATAAAAGACCTTGAAAATGCACTTTACAAAAAGAATATAAAGTTCATTTCAAACGGATATCTAAAAGGATACCTCAATGCACTTGTAGACATTGGAGCAATCTTCAAAAAGAACATTGACAACCTACCAATGTATTCTTCAAGACCTGAATATTTAGTAACAAGAAGACGGTGTACAAACTGCAACGCACTGGTGTTTGTTTACAATTTCAGCACAGAAGTAACATGCCCAAAGTGCAATCAAGAACACAGTGTCAAAATCACATTTGACTCTGGAGCATTGTTAAAACCACTGTGAGGTCAATCACTCATGACTAAAGTCTTGAGCTTGTCCTTCAAATTCCTTCAAGCGAAGGCAGAGCACGATAGGCTGATTGACAAACAGCCCTTTAACTCAAACTGTTGCAGCCCTTGCGGGTTTGTGCCTAAGAGTCTAATGGAATAAATGATTTATGAACATAAATAGTTATCGAATAATATATACGGTATTCCTCCCACGGCTAAGCCTGTGGGCTTCCGGTCGAACGGAGCGTGAATAATGTGTGCGAAGAACAAAAGTGGCATTATAGCCCTAAAGCTCTCAAGAAGAAATTCAAGGACATGACTCAGTGCTTTGAGTGTGGCCATCTTGACGAATTCCAGGCACTATCAAAATGCGGTGAACTGGACGAACATGGGTTAGACAAATTAGTATCAGTGTGCTGTGGATGCGGTTCTACCAACATCCGTAGAAGACCAACCATTGAACTTAACAGGACATGGATACCAGCAAAGTGGTGGAGAGAGAACAGAGCTTCCAAGGAAGGAGAAATGTTATGACAATCGCCATAAAAGACATTGACAAAATGATCAACATTGCAGACAAGCAAGGATTTGTGATATTGAGAATTGACCTTAGTAGACGAGAATACGCAAACCTGTTGTTTGAATGCGATAACATTCAGTTACAATATAAAAGAATCCCACTCAGAATAGCAAGCAACAGCGGGATAGTAGTTATGAAAAAAGAAGATATTCCGCAGGCATTTGACCTGATGAGATACAATGCACAGTTTATTGGACAAAATGTAATTAATGCAGATTTTTGGAAAATGGTGGGATAAACATGGAAGAATATAGAGTAATATGGCAAATAGATGTCGATGCACATTCGCCTGAAGAAGCAGCGTTGAAAGCATTAATGATACAACGAGACAGAGATTCCACAGCAGTGGTATTCGAAGTTCGAGATCAGTATATGATTCTCAAAACAGTAGACCTTGATGATCCAATACAAATTGAAAAAGCAAAATCTCAACTGTACTTAGTTGAAGATCCATTTGAAGAGGAATAAACATGAGACGAATGCAAGCAACTGGACTGTGTATATTAATAGGTGCATTAATATCAGCACAGTATCAAAACTTCTGGACAACCGAAATTATATTTATAATAGGAACAATACCGTTTATAATCGGTGCAGAGAGGGATTAATATGTACATCGACAACAACAGTATATTTTTCAAATCTGTTCCCACATACTGGAACAAAGAAGTGAGTGGAATCAAATCAAATACCATAAGAGAAATCCCACCTGAAGAAATAATGGCATTCGGACTCAATTTAAACGAAAACGGCACTTTATATTCAAGGAACAAAGAGATCGCATTTATAGTGCTTGAAAACACAGTCACACACGAATCCTTCGCAAGAAGACTAACAGACGTGTCTATACACAACAGTACGTGGATCTTTTCATGGAATCCAGCTGAAGGCAATGAGACAGAAACATAGCACCCAGAGGGAAGAAGATGAATCTTAAACTATGGTTATGCAAACACCTAGGCTGGCACAAAAAACCCGAAGACATGAAACCAGCCTACGGACTGATATGGGGTACATGCCCAGTATGCGGAAAAGAAGTTATACTTGACAGTCAAGGGAACTGGTCATAACAAGACAACATAAAGCCCAGAGGGGGGAGATTACTAGATCGGAAGAGCACACGTCTGAACTCCAGTCACCGAATACGATC
>CALBTS010000412.1 GCA_937968035.1 uncultured Methanomethylovorans sp. | reverse complement strand
CCACCGAGATCTACACTCTTTCCCTACACGACGCTCTTCCGATCTGGGTATTCAACTCTGGAAAGTCTGCTTCCAGTGTGGGTCTAACGGCTGCTGTCGTGAAGGATGCACTCAACGATGATAGATGGACTTTAGAAGGCGGTGCTCTTGTCATGGCTGATAATGGTCTATGTGTAGTTGATGAGATGGACAAGATGCGAGCGGATGATGTATCAGCATTACATGAAGCTATGGAACAACAGAGCATCACCGTGTCGAAGGCGGGTATCCATGCCTCACTGATGACGAGGTGTGCAATGGTGGCTGCTGCTAATCCGATTCATGGAAAATTTGACCAGTACGAAGGACTCAGTAAGCAGATCAACATGACCCCTACCTTACTATCCAGGTTCGACTTGATTTTCATCATACGGGACAAGCCAAGTAGGGACAATGATGCCAAGATAGCCAGTCATATCTCTCAGAATCACATGTATGAGGACGGACAAGATGCAGAATATCTCGAACCGTCTATCCCGGCAGACCTGCTTAGAAAGTACGTGGCCTACGCAAGGGCTAATGTGAAGCCTAAGATCTCCAAGGAAGCCAGGCACATGATAGAGGGCTTCTATGTGGATGCCAGGAACATGCAACAAAGCGATGCTATACCCATTACTGCAAGGTCTATAGATGGCCTGTACAGGCTGGCAGAAGCATCTGCAAAGATTAGGCTTAGTACTGTGGTCACATACTCAGACGCTAAGGCAGCAATAGACTTAGTTGCAGCATGTCTCAAGGATGTCTGCCTTGATCCTACAACAGGACAGTATGATATTGAGAGTATAGAGTATGGAATTTCACACAGTCAGCGAAACACGATGAATAATATTAATATTTTTATAAAAGAACATGATACTTTCACTGACGAAGATTTTAAAATTGCTTTGAATATGGATGAAAAAGCATGTAACGAGTATCTGAATATTGTGAAAAGGAAAGGAGATATTCAGAAAATCGGTGAAAATCTTTATAGGAGATGTTAAAATGGTGAAAGGTTTTTATATCAGAAAGCCCGAAAAAAAAGGTCTTATAATAAAAAAAGATAGTAATACTATATTACTAATATATATTATATCTTTCGTTTTCATTATAGACCTTTTTTTCGAGAAACTACTATATATAGTTAATCGTTGTAAACATTTTAACACGGTGAAGCAGGTGAAATGTTGATCCTTGTCTATCTGCATCACTTCACCACATATCCAACTTACACAATGTGTAGATAATGTGTATATCAGAAATACAGAAATACAATAAGAAGAGGCTACCACAGATGAAATACAATACAAAACAATGGTTAGAGAACGTTATAT
>CALBTS010000411.1 GCA_937968035.1 uncultured Methanomethylovorans sp. | reverse complement strand
GAAGGATAGAAAGTTTTTAACTGGCTGATATTTGAGAGGTATGCACCTCTGAACCTGTAGATACACTGGTCATCGTCTGCCACACAGGTGAGATTTCCCCCTTCAGCCATCAGATGGATAAGATGCAGCTGCGCATAGTTAGTATCCTGGAACTCATCTACCAGGATGTGATCATAACGGCTTCCAACTTTGTTCCTTACAAAATGGTTGCTCTCCAGCAGATCACAGGCAAGATGAATCATGTCATCATAATCGATGAAATTGTTATCCCATTTGTATTGCTGATAATGATAGTAGAATTTTGCAAGATCTCCGAGTTTAAGCAGTTGATCTTTTTCGTCGTCTGTAAGAGTAGCGCCGGATGTAAGAGAAGTGGAAACGTATGTTTCAAGTTCTTCAGGAGGGATCAGATGATCATGGAACTGTGAAACACCTTCAAGAAGGCTTGTGATAAGGTCTGTGGGTTTGGAAGGAAGGGTAATATGGTCAAATCCAAAAAGATCGATGTTCTTAATACCCCATACATGGGAATGTTCTTTTGAAATGAGCCTGGTTCCCCTGTTGATGCCCAGGTCCAGAGAGAACTCCCGAATAAGATCGTTACAGAAAGAATGGAATGTAGAAACTGTAATACCGGTACCAACGCCAATGTGCTTTTCGATCCTATCCTGCATCTCTCCGGCAGCTTTTTCGGAAAACGTAAGAGCAAGGATCCTGTCCGGAGAGATCCCGTCCTTGATGAGTTTCAGTACTTTCTGTGTTATTGTCAAGGTTTTCCCGGATCCGGGACCTGCAAGGATGAGCAGGGGACCGGAAGTATAAGATACTGCTTTTGATTGACCGGCATTCAATTTACTCATCAATATTTCTCCTTTAGAAACTCACGCAGCTATAGAAACATCAATATTGCCCTTTATTAGTTCGTATGCTAGCAAAAAAGAGTAATTGTTCCTTTGTTTTTAAGTAATTTTCCAGTTTGTTACACATCCTGACTACCATTATACATCAGTTTAAAAATATAATAATCTTACTCTTTTCTATTGGAATTCAAATGTAGTTTTATCATCTGCTACTATCGGAACAGATGGAAACAGATATTATTCCCGGGTCACTGCAATGTTACGGTCCACAGAGGTTCTATAGACAGTGACCCGGTAGCATCGAACTCTTTTCGTTTAGAGTTGATACTTTTATCCACCACCAGCACCCATCACAGTTAGATATAAGCTACCAAACTGTGAATATTTACTATATACAATATATGACCAATATATAACTTTTGATGCAATGCACTTATTGTAATTGATCAAATATGAGTGATCACTTGAATTGTCCATACAAATATATAGCATATAGAATATTATTCATCTAATGACAAATTTTACGCTTATTACCACATTGTATACTCTTGAACCCGTACTGATCTGTGTTACAAGGCTTTCTCCCTCCAAAATCATCATATTGACAGAAGAAGACACAGCCGAAAAAAAAATGCAGGCTGAACAGTTGCTGGAAGCTACGTTTGGCAAGGTCATAGAGATAAAAAAGGCAGTTACTTCTCTTTATGATCCTGTAAGAGTTGCTCAAGATGTAGCAGCTTTGATCGAAAAGGAACATGCTCAGGGAAGAAAAGTGCTGATAAACGTATCAGGAGGCAGAAAGCCCCAGGCATTTGGCGCTCTGTTCGGTGCCTATGCACGCAGTGATATGGTATCACGGATAGTGTATGTGACAGAAGAAGATAACTTCATCATTGATTTCCCTGTACTGAGCTTCAATATCTCACCAACAAAGAAACTTATCCTGGAGCTTATAATGAATGGCACAGCTGCAGTAGAGGCTATTGCTGTCAAAGCAGGTATCTCCAAGGGCATGGCCTATAATCACCTAAGGGAATTGAGATCCATGGGATACATCACAGATGAGGGAGGGTACAAAATAACAGATTCTGGCAGGCTTGCAGTGATATAAGTATCGTTAGGGTGCAATTGTTTTATGGATACTGCTGTTTGCAGGGTTCCATTTGGACCTTGAGTATCAAAGACCCACAAACCCAAAAACTAAAAAAAAAGTTGGGCCCACAAGGGCCCAGAACAGCAAATTCATGCTTCAATGACCTTAATGCTGAAGGTAAGGGCCTGTCCGGCAAGAGGATGATTCACGTCTATAGTGATCGTTTCATCGGTGATCTCAGTTATCATTGCAGGCATTTCCTGGCCATCAGCATTGCCTAGCATGATTATCATGCCGACCTCTATCTCCGTGTCACACTGAAGGGCCGACCTTGGGAATGACTGTGTGAGGTTCGGGTCGTGTTCACCATAGGCTTCACTGGCTTCTATCCTGAAGGTTTTCTCCTCTC
The DNA here is from genome assembly GCA_937968035.1 of uncultured Methanomethylovorans sp. Classification (GTDB taxonomy): domain Archaea; phylum Halobacteriota; class Methanosarcinia; order Methanosarcinales; family Methanosarcinaceae; genus Methanomethylovorans. Next base: position 2,953 of record CALBTS010000411.1, on the reverse strand, counting down.
CCACTTCCATACCTCTTACGGCATCTTCGAAACCCCGTATGACCTGCTGTGCCCCCACAGTGAATTCAAGAGGCTCACCATGGTCTTCAGAACTATCAAAAACAGTACCGTCATCCAGTGTGCCGGTATAATCTATCTTTATGGTATCTCCATCTTTTATTGCCAAAAATATCAACTCTGTTAATACAAAACAAGTAAATACTCATTTTGTGCAAAGGAGGGATCGACATTACTTAGGCTTTTTGGTAATATTTACCGGAATTTGGTTCATATACAGAAGAAGCTTGCAAAAAACCCCGTTATTTGAAAATGGCCTGATATAGAATGAATAAATGATCGATTAAAAAAGAGGTTCATCGAAATCCTCTTTGATCTATTAGAATTCTTTCTGTTATTGTTTTGAGACCTATTTATTTCTTAATGCAACTCATTTTTAACGCAAAGTCGCAAGGACGCAAAGCGTGTTATTTTCACCTTTGCGCCTTAGCGCCCTTGCGTTGATAAAAATTGCATAGATCTATCAAAAAATGCAGTATATCGAAATCCTCTGAAGTATCGAATAGCTGCCCTACACAATGAGTTTTCAGAAACTTTTCAGTATCTCTCCGTATTTTTCCAGACGCTGTTGACCTATTTCTTTTGACTGGCTGTTCACAGAGAACATAATGTACGAAGGTAATACTTCAAGACCAGTGTACTCAAAAATACAATGAGTGATGTATCTTAACAGTGTATGGATGTCCCCGTGGGCCCCACTTTCCGAATACACGGTCTCATCAGCTCCGGTGGTAATGGTCATCATGACCTTCTTTCCCTTTAACAGACCGTTTTCATAAAAACCCTGAGTGATGGGGTCAAATGCAAAGCCTGCTGCAAAGACCCTGTCCAGCCAGCCTTTCATGATGGCAGGCATACCAGTGAAGTAGATCGGAAACTGGAATATGAGCATGTCGGCCCATTTTACTTTATCCATCTCTTCCATTATATCCGGCACAAAAGTACCTGTCTTAGTAGCATTGATCTGCTCAGGAAAAAGGGCCAGTTTATCCGGCTTTTTCCTTTGCAGGAAGTCACCGGCATCAAGCACAGGCTTGAAATGCATGGCATATAGATCGCTGACCTTCACCTTATGGCCGGCCTTTTCAAGTGTTTCCACAGCAACAGTCTTCAGAGCAGCATTAAAAGATGCGGGTTCCTGGTGTGCATAGATATAGAGTATGTTCATATTGATCCCCATATCCTTTATGGGGTCGTACTATATGAGAATGGTCCTATGTGAAAGCTCAAATTGTAAAAACGCCTGCACATCAGGAAGCAAACATATAAAAATAAAAAAATGCCACTCTGTCCAAGAGGGCATTTTCACTCTGTGTGATCGTACATCAGGCTTTGTTTTTGGATACATGCACTTCGTGCTGGGAGTAGAACCACAGCGGAATGTACAGACCCAGTACAATGAAACCCACGATCGTAGAGGTCCAGCCGATCTCAAGGCTGTTGAGATAGACTATACCAATAAGACACAGAGGCAGGTTGAAAAGACCAAAGAGCAATGCAACGTTCTTCCAGCCGGATGGCGCCTTGAAAGGTCTGTCCAGAGCAGCAAGTCGTGGGTTCGCCTTGGCCTTAACGTATGCGAACAGGCTGATACCGTTAGCGCAGACATATCCTATGGCAGATGCCGCCAGAATGGCAGTAGGTGTGCCGAAAGATATGAGCGCCAGGTTGAACAGAGCTATCACCATCATAGCAAAGACAGGGGTACCATTAGCATTGATCTTACCAAATATACGTGGCAGGTTGCCTTCAGTTGCCATGGAGTGCATAGCCCTGGCAGATCCCAGGAAAGCCGTCTGGATGATCAGTACCATTGCTGCCACAAGCATGATAATGGCAATGTATGTACCAACGGTGCCCAATGCAGCCTGAGCCAGCGGCAACATGGGAGAAACAGGTTGTGCAAGCACTCCTTCTACACCCAGTGTCCCTGTAACCGCTGCCTGGACAAGTATATAGGTGAACAGACAGACTGCACCACAACTGAACAACGCCTTGGGAACGTCAGAACCTGGTTTCTTATATTCAGGACCATATATGGCCGCTGTTTCCCAGGCACATGCGCTCCACTGTGCCATTGCAAAAATACCCAGCAGGATCAGGATATGATGTACATCCCACGCCCAGTCCGCCGGGAACCATGAGCCAGTAATGTTGGACAGTACAAAATCACCAGTTGCAAAGGGAGACAATGTGATGATCGCCAGCGGTGCAAGGGACAGGAAAGCAAGTATATACCCCATGGTTGCACCACTTGAAAGACCTCTGGAATTGATTATTAGCAGGCCTGCAAATATCACAACACCGGAAGCAAGGGACAGACTATATGCTGAATACCCGGAAAGTGCCGGGATCAGACCCTGAAGATAACTTCCCACAAGGATAGCGAAAATAGCGAGCACAGGATTCCATGCGAACCAGTAGCTCCATGCACTGAAGCCCCCTATGAGATTACCTTTGTCGTATTTTGATTTGCCATCGCCTTTGAACACATTCTGGGCAAATCCGGGGAGTCCGGAAGCATTAGGGAAGGTTGTGGCAAGTTCTCCGTAGGCAAGGTTCTGCATAAAACCCTGGAACACGGAAAGACCCCACACGATAATTGCAAATGAGTATAGATAACTTGCAAAATAACCTATAGATGGTAATATAAGGAGAGGTACACCAATGGCAATAGCAAGACCCTGTTTCCAGTCAATGGTCCGTTCCAGACTGCCGCCTTCACATACGACCTTGGAACATTGCGCTGCTTGCTGCCAGTCAACTCCTTCTTCTTTAGAAGCCATAATTATCACTCCTTTATTTTAACTACTCTACTTAGCTGATCCTATCCGATCTATATGAGAGAAGTAAGGCCGGTGGCTTGCACCGCAAGTTCCCGGCCCTTGCGACTTAA
>CALBTS010000410.1 GCA_937968035.1 uncultured Methanomethylovorans sp. | reverse complement strand
GAAGAAGCTAAAGGCACACTGACCGATGAAGAAGAGAAGCTACAGGCAGAGAAAGGGTCAGAAGAACAAGAGTCTGTACCTTCAAAGGAAGCAGAACCTGAAAGAGTACCTGGGTTCCTGCTTATTACAGCATTTATGTGCGTGATATGCGGATATGGCTTAATTAGATCGAAGAGAGGATAACTGGAAAAGATTCATGTGATGGACATGTGGGCAGAGAAGTTCTTTTGCAGGTTCTCAGGCAATTACCTAATATACTCACTGGGAATAACTCTCAGTATATTCTTTTTGTATCTGCTGCTATCTGCAAAAGTACGGTTCCTTTTCCTTACCTCATATAATATGCTATCCCTGGCATCTACAAGCATACTTATGGGCTATCAGTTCGCCCTTATAACCTACTTATTCTCCAATGTGAAAACCACCTTTGACCGAATAATGCCTCTTTTCAGAGAAAATGGCTTCGTATCCCTCCAAAATGAACTGAAAATGTGGCTCGGGAATAAAGGTACTTTAAACAGGACCATCCTGCTGGTGATCATGCCTTTCATGCTCCTGGAAATCATAAGATTCTGGCAGTGGAAATACTCAGAAGGAAAAATACCTCTGTACTTTTCCCTGTTCGACCCATCCAGTCACTGGGCTTTTCTGCTTGACGTGATAAATCATATCCTGGCATACCTGATGTATGTAATGCTGGCGATCACAGTCTGGTTTGTGATCGGTCTTACTAAAAATATTGGTTCCCTGAAAAAGGACCCTGCCATAAAGATAGATGTTTTCCATGCTGATGGGATGGGAGGCCTGAAACCTGTACAGGGTTTCATGCTGATGGTAGTGATCAATTATTTTATCATCATTGCTCTGGCAATTGTATCATTTATTTCCCCCAGGTCAGTAGTGTCATATGAGACCGTGTTCCTGCTCATTCTGCTGCTGCTGGGAATATATCTCTTCGTTGTTACTATGAGTACCACAAAAACGCTGATGGACAGAGCTATCGGGGGGGAACTGGACAGGATAGATGACAGGTATCGGATGAACTATGAAAGATTACTTGAGATGACATCGCAGGAAAAATATGAGTGGGAAGAAAAAGAAATGGAAAAATTGCAACTTGCCATGGAGTTCCTTGAAAAGGAAGAGAACAGGATCAGACAGATACATGATAAGAACTCGAGCAAGAAAGCGATATCCGCTTTTATTGGCTCTTTCCTGATACCTTCACTCACACTTGCAGAGGACCTGACAGGTATGTCAGCTCAAGCCATGGTAGAATGGCTCATAAAACATCTATTATGGTCTTAACGTCAACTTCGGAAAATTATAATTAAGTAAAGGGGTTGGAATGAGAACATCATTTGACATGCGTGCAGAAGAATACGATTCCTGGTACGACCGGCATATTAAGGTGTTCGATTCCGAGCTGGCAGCTATTAGGAAAGTGCTGGGACCCATACAAGCAGAACAAAGATGCCTGGAGATAGGAGTGGGCACTGGCAGATTTGCGCAAGCCCTGCATATCACATATGGCGTTGATCCTTCCCCAGGGATGCTGGAATTAGCCAGAAAGCGAAATATCGTTTGCGTGCAGGCGGTGGCCGAAAGTTTACCGTTCAAAGAAAAGAGCTTTGATGTGATCCTTATGGTCACTGTGGACTGTTTTTTGACGGACCTGCAGCAAGCATTCTCTGAGGTTTACAGAACACTTAAAACAGATAGCAAACTGATCCTGGGAATGGTAGACAGGAACACGGAACTTGGAAACGTGTACGAGACAAAATATGAGAAAAAGCAACATGAAAAAGGATTTTACACATGTGCAAGACTCCATTCAGTTGAAGAAGTATCTGAATGCATCCGTGAAGCTGGTTTCAGGGACATTACTATGGTTCAGACGCTTTTCAGGCCACTGGAAATGATAG
>CALBTS010000409.1 GCA_937968035.1 uncultured Methanomethylovorans sp. | reverse complement strand
ATCGTATTCGGTGACTGGAGTTCAGACGTGTGCTCTTCCGATCTCTCCCTTGACCAATCATAGGTGTATAACTGGTATTAAGCATTTCTATAGGTAATATAATAGTGGCAGTTCCTCCGCTGCCAATATCTACCCCACCTTGCCTAACCCATCCGTCGCTATTAATTTCCCACCAAGTTGTCCCACTAGAGTAGGTTTTAACAATTTGTCTAGCAGGGGCATTAAGCCCAGCAAGTGCAGGATTTTTTGAGGCGGAGATTGTGATGTAGATATTATTTTGCTCAGTAAGGTCCTCAAACTCAAAAAATGCCGATACAGATGTTGTTTGATTGGACATTCCAGCATTTATAGTAAGTACACCAGTGGTAGGATTGTAGAAGCATAAGGCACCTCTTTTTATATAAGCGTCCCCAGCAGATACCCATTCATCTGTGAATATCAAACCAGCTATTGTTTTTGAAACATCTTTGAAGCCACTTAAGAATGAGTAAGGAGTACCCTTAAAGTCCTTTCCGATTTTAACTTTAAACATTGCGGGCTCGGCTGCGGTTGATGCCGCTGTTGCCCTAGAATACAATCTCAGTCCTTGATTTCTAAAATCTTCATCGCTCTGAGTTGGTCTTGTTGTAGCTAGTGTGGGGACATTACCCGTCCCACTCGCAAAAGTAAAGCTGTTCACAGTACCAATCGGACTCGCATCTGTAATAGCAGTAGATGACCACACTAGAGGATTTCTAGAGCTGTCGAAGGTCTCGATGTCTTGGATGATGTTTGTGCTGTTATCCTCAATCAATAAGACAGAGAAGCTATTAATGACTGCATCACTAGTCATGTTGGTAGTAGATGTAACTCTGATAACATCGCCCACATTAACTCGTGTTCCTGAAGAAACATTCTGAGTAAATCCTCCAGCGGATGTCATGCTAGCCCCTCCGAGAAGATTATTAGTATCCTGAGTTACTGAAGCACTTACGCTGTTTTTCGTGATTAGCATGCCACTGGCCGACGCAGGTCTTTGACCCAAAGTATTTACTTGAACTATACCCGACCTACGAACATGAATCTCAGTACCTAGTGCCGAAGTGTTTACATAGGATAAACCGTTACCATAAGACTCGGACAGTGTTGTAAAGTAGTGAACTGATGTATTTGTGGAACCTCTTAGATTACCTCCATTAAATCTTATTAAAGACCTAGCACCGCCAACATCGATGATATTGTTTTTTGCAAGACCGAGTTCAATATTGTCAAATTTTAAAGTTCCTGAAGCGGTTCCTGAAGCGGTAGCACCAACTCTAACTTTAATTGCAGAACAATTTGATGGTATTGTGAAATTGAAAACAACAAATTGTGGTGTGGTAACACTGTTCAATCTAGAGTAAGGATTAGTTGTTGAGTCCAATAGCAAGGCGCTGTTTGTCGCGTCATAAATAGAAAATCCAGCAGAACCAGAAGGTCCACCATATGTATAAGCTAAACTTATTTGTACTGAATTACCACGAAAAAGAATAGGGACTTCAATCGTTTTCGACTCAAAGGTATCATCTGTTGTCCCCCCAAAGTTCAGTCTATATGATGATGTTCCTGAAAGCGGGCTAACGTCTGATATTGAAAAAGTTGATGTTCCCGTTCCTGATGATTTAGTCCAAGCAGTATCGTTATCAGCATATAACTGAGCAAAAGTGTTTAATGATTCGGAACCACCAGAACCAACAGGCTCCCAAAAAGTGCCGTTATATTGTTTAAATTCATTGCTAGTATTATCGTAATAGATTTCCCCAGATTCTGGATTAGCTGGAGCTGAAGACTGAGGCTTCAATACGAGGGATTTATTTATTTTAAAAGAATTTCTTGACATATTGTTTCCTTTATCACTGTCAAAAGGTTGTATCGTTTATTTTTTTACTATTCTGTTTCTAGCTTCTGCTCTAGCTTCTTCATTTTCAAGAGTCGTTCTTCCTTTAAGGATTTCTTCCATGGTCACTTTATAAGTTTTCATTTATTACCACCAAAGAGAGTTCTCTATATGGAAAGATAACCACTCGTTTAACTCTAAAACGGACTCAAAATCTGCTTGGTTTGTGATATTATTACCTCTGATAATCTGTATTCTTTTCATATATTAATCCAATTTTGTTATCTCGAAAGCATTTTGGAAGTTTGATGTGTTCAGCGTTCTTGCTGCCCCACTGTTTTGATATGCAGCAATTCTGATTAGAGAGATCGGAAGAGCACACGTCTGAACTCCAGTCACCGAATACGATCT
>CALBTS010000408.1 GCA_937968035.1 uncultured Methanomethylovorans sp. | reverse complement strand
ATCGTATTCGGTGACTGGAGTTCAGACGTGTGCTCTTCCGATCTCTGGAAAAGGCAGGTATCAAGGACGTTTGGACACGGACAGAAGGTACTACCAGAACTACGCTGAATTTCGCAAAGGCAACATTCAATGCTCTGCAGGCAACAGGTACTGTCAAGCATCCGATCCATGTCCGCAAGGAGGAGGCTTGAGATGTTCGTACTTGTAAGGATGCGTGGTAATGTAGATGTAAGGGGTTCTATTCAGGATACCCTTCACATGCTTCGCCTGAACAGGGTGAATCACTGTGTAGTGATAAATGATACTCCTCACAATAGGGGTATGATCCAGATGGTCAAGGACTATGTTGCCTACGGTACAATAGATGCATCTACTCTTGCAGAGGTGCTCACCAACCGTGGTAAGCTTGAAGGCGGAGAGAGGCTCACAAACGAGTATCTTTCTCAAAATACGGATTATTCCACAATCGCTGAACTTGCTGATGCGGTATGTGCCGGAAAAGCTTCACTTAAGGACGTACCGGGGTTGAAACCAGTATTCAGGCTTCATCCGCCGCGTAAAGGACACGCAGGGATCAAAAAGCCGGTAGAGCTTGGAGGAGTGCTGGGGAATCACGGAGAAGATATAAAGTCACTTCTGAACCAGATGAGGTAATATCATGAGCAAGGGAAACACAAAGAAGTTCAGAGGTTCTCGCACCTGTGGTGGCGGTACTCACAAAAACAGACGTGGCGCAGGTAATCGCGGCGGCAGAGGAAGAGCAGGGATCTGTAAACATCATGCTATCAGAGCTATTCTTCTGGGGTATGATCAGGGTAAACATGGTTTCACCCGTCCGCCAAAGACCCTTAAACCGGTATCTGTCGTAAATGTGGGTGAGCTTGATGAGCTTGCAGATGAGTTAGTACTTGATGGTCTGGCCCAGCTTGAGGACGGGCAATACCGTATCGATCTGACATGTCTTGACATAGATAAGGTACTTGGTACCGGTAGGGTTACGAAGAAGCTTGCTGTCACAGCCTATGAGTTCTCTGGCGTGGCAAGAGAAAAAATAGAGGCTGCAGGCGGCTCATGCCTGGGGCCTTAAAGGTAATGCCGACAGGCATTACTTATTCCATTTTTGTAATATAAACTACTATAGGGTGCAACTTTATTAATGTAAACGTATATTTAGGTTTATTAATTGTATATAAGCACAAATTCTGTGTTTGCATTTCTCCAGCTTAAAGGGTGGAATGATGAGTTTCAAGGAGAGTTTAGACCCCATATTTAAAAAATTACCTGCAGTTGCCAGTCCTGAAGGCCACGTACATTTCAAGAAAAAACTTATGTGGACGTTGGGTGTACTTGTGCTATACTTTGCACTTGCTAATGTGCCTTTATTTGGATTATCTGCAGATTCGATAGATTTGTTCGAACAATATCGTGCCTTCTTTGCAGGGGCATCCAATTCATTGATCCTGCTTGGTATAGGTCCCATCGTCACAGCATCAATTGTGCTCCAGTTGCTTGTTGGTGCAAACGTGATAAACCTGGACCTTTCCAATCCTTCTGACCAGGCTTTTTTCCAGGGTGCACAGAAATTCATGGTATTTGTGATGATCGTACTGGAAGCTTTGCCTCAGATCATGGGTGGATATATCCAGCCAGATCTTGATCTTGCTACTTCCTTGGGTGTCAGTGGAACCATCATTACTATACTTATCTTTGTTCAGATATGCATTGGCGGCGTGCTTATACTGTTCATGGACGAAGTGGTCTCAAAATGGGGTATTGGTTCTGGCGTCGGTCTTTTCATTGTAGCAGGTGTTTCCCAGCAGATAGTTACTGGTCTGTTTAACTGGCAATCCGATTCTTCTGGCCTCCCTATAGGTTTCCTTCCAAAATGGATATATATAATTCAGAATGAGGAGTTGGTCACCCTCTTTACAACAGGGCAGGGGCTTCTGTATGTGCTTGTAACTGGAGGCATACTGGCCCTTGTGAGTACTATTCTCATATTCTTACTGGTGGTCTTTGTTGAAAGTACGCGTATCGAGATCCCCTTGGCTCATAGTGCTGTAAGGGGTGCCAGGGGCAAGTTCCCTGTGAAACTGATCTATGCATCAGTTCTTCCAATGATCCTTGTGCGTGCTCTTCAGGCTAACATTCAGCTTATAGGCCTTTTATTGAGTGGAAGAGGGATCACGATCTTTGGGGAGTATGTAGGCTCACAACCAATAAATGGCATCATGTATTACCTTGCACCTATTAACAGTCCATATGACTGGATCCCATCCTTGGTCAGGGAATCTTTTTCCAGCATGGGGGCTCCTGTACCAGCCGTATGGCAGATCGGACTGCATGTCTTTTTAGATGCTGTGATGCTCATTGGAGGTGGGATCATCTTTGCTCTGTTCTGGATAGAAACAACAGGTATGGGTGCAAAGCAGACCGCTCAAAAGGTATTCAATTCCGGTATGCAGATCCCAGGTTTCAGGCGTAATGTAGGCAGCATTGAAAAGGTTATGGTCCGTTATATTCCAAAAGTCACTGTCATAGGTGGTGCATTCATTGGTTTGCTCACACTTGTCGCAAGTCTTCTTGGCACGCTGGGAGGAGCAGGCGGAACAGGTCTTCTTCTTGCTGTAAGCATTGTATATCGTCTGTATGAGGACATAGCATCGGAACAGATGATGGAAATGCATCCGATGATCAGATCATTCTTCGGACAGGACTAAAAAGGGGAAATTTCGATGAATATAGTATTATTTGGTCCGCCTGGTGCCGGTAAAGGCACCCAGGCCAAGGAACTGGCTAAGCATTACAATATACCTCATATTTCCACAGGAGACATTTTACGTGCCAATGTGAGGGAAGGTACGAAGCTTGGAATGAAGGCAAAGGAATATATGGACAAAGGAGAGCTTGTACCAGATGAGGTATTGATCGGGATCATCAGGGACCGCCTTCAGCAGCCAGATTGTAAGAATGGGTACATGCTCGATGGCTATCCTCGTACTCTTCCACAGGCAGAAGCCCTGAAAGAGATCTTAGAGAAGATCGGTAAGCCTCTTGAAGTGGTTCTGAATATAGATGTTCCCGATGACGAGCTCATCGACAGGTTGAGTGGGCGCAGGATGTGCTCATGTGGTGAAAGTTACCATTTGATATTCAATCTTCCTTTAAAGGAAGGCACATGTGACTCTTGTGGCGGGAAACTATATCAGCGCGATGATGATAAGGAAGAGGTAGTTCGTCAGAGGCTCGAGGTATATGCAGCTAAGACAAAACCCCTTATCGATTATTATAGCGACAGGGGTATTCTTGTGAACATCGATGGTACTGGTTCCGTTGAAGATGTTTTCAGGCAAATATGTGATGTACTTGATCCATATAGGAAATAAAGTGGGGATTTGATCGTGGTAACCACTGATTTCAAGAAAAAAGTCGATCATATGCTGTTGGCCTTGGGTTTATCCCTTATGATCGGAATAATGGTATTAGGCCAGGATTTCAGGGATTCTCTGGGTACAGCAGTGGGCTTTTTTATGGACCCGCTCATTAGTTTGGTGGGAGAGTCAAACTTCCATCTTATTCTGTTCATAATGGCTGCAATTACAGCTCTTTATGCCTCCCTTATTCAGAAGTATACCATTGACTGGGAACTGATGCGTAATACTCAGGAAGGGATGCGCGTTTTTCAGAAAGAGTACCGGGAAGCTCAGATTGCAAATAACACTGCTGTAATGAAAAAGCTTGAGGAGCAGAGAACAAAAATGATGTCTGATCAGATGGAGATGTCCAAACAGCAATTCAAGCCCATGGCATACATCAGTATCATTTCGCTACCATTGTTCATGTGGGCGTATCATTTTATTTCAGGGCATGCAGGTGCCTCTCTGAACTTTCCTTTCTGGGGGTATCAGGTGCTTACCGACACTGTCTGGGGTCCAATTCAATACTGGATATTCTGGTATTTCATTACATCTCTTGCAGTGAGTCAGCTGATCAGGAAAGCATTGGATGTTGGTGGAGTATAATGCTTATTACCATTAGTGGTCTTCCGGGCAGCGGTACCACTACGGTTTCCAATTTGCTGGCCAGACACTATGAAATGGAAATGATCTCTGCAGGTGAGGTATTCCGCACCCTTGCAAAAGAGAGAGGTGTGACACTTGCTGAGTTTGGTGAATTGGCAGAAAAGGACGAATCTATAGACATCCAGATAGACAAGCGTCAGCAGGAGATCGCAGCGGTTAGGGATAATATTATACTGGAAGGCAGACTTGCCGGGCATATGGCTTCCCATGCATTAAAAGTGTGGCTAAAAGCGCCTATAGATATTCGCGTGCAGAGGATCGTTGGCCGTGAAAAGACCTCTTTCACACAAGCTCTTGAGGAAACTCTTGAAAGAGAAGCCTCAGAAGCTTTGAGATATCGCGAGATCCATGGTATTGATATAAATGATCTGTCAATTTACGATCTTGTAATAGACTCGAACAGATGGGACCAATTCCAGATAATTCATATACTTTCTACATGCATCGATGCTCTTATCAATAAAGGGGGAGAGCGGACAGTTGAAAGATCCTGATTCTTCTAATATTTTAGTTGGCAAGCACATTGAACTTATCCATAAGACAAAAGCATTGACTGATGTTCGTTATGGCTGTTCTCCCTATATGCGCTCCATAGAACAGCATTTGCTTATGGGTGTAATTAATCTCAACAAGCCGAGTGGTCCTACCAGTCATGAGGTTACTGCGTGGGTGAAAGCTATTTTAGGACTTCAAAGGGCAGGTCATTCCGGTTCTCTGGACCCGGGTGTAACTGGTTTGCTTCCCATAATGCTGGGTAAGGCCACAAAGACCGTTTCTGCACTTCGTCTTTCAGGAAAGGAATATGTATGTCTCATGCGGCTGCACGATGTACTTCCGGAGAAGACCATAAAGAAGGTCTGTGCTGAGTTCACGGGTCCGATCTATCAGATGCCTCCTGTGATATCGGCAGTAAAACGTTCCATACGTGTCAGGAACATCTATTATCTTGATGTGCTTGAGATCGATGGTCCCATGGTGCTCATGAAAGTTGGGTGTGAAGCAGGTACATATATACGAAAGCTTTGCCACGATATTGGTCTGGCGCTAGGCTGCGGGGCTCACATGCAACAGCTCATAAGGACAAGGACAGGGCCTTTTAATGAAGATACTGTCATAACTTTGCAGGAATTGAAGGATGCTTTTGTTTTCTGGAAGGATGAAGGGCTTGAAAGCGAGCTGCGAAGGGTAGTAAGGCCTATGGAGGAAGGTCTGTCGCATCTTCCCAAGATCGTAGTTCGTGACAGCGCTGTGGATGCACTCTGCCACGGAGCTTCTCTTGCTGTGCCCGGGATAGTAAGTCTTGATCCCGGCATAAAGCATGAACAGCAGGTGTGCCTCTTTACTCTGAAAGGTGAAGGGGTAGCAATAGCCACTGCAAAGATGGACAGTGCCGGTATCATGGATGCAAGCAATGGAATGGCTGCATGCACCGAAAGAGTAATAATGGATGTGGATGTTTACCCTAAATGCTGGCACAGGCGAAATGCCGAGGTAGTCTAGTGGTAGGGCGCAAGCCTGGAAAGCTTGTGGGGCTTCAGCCCCTCGGGAGTTCGAATCTCCCCCTCGGCGCTTAAATTTCTATTTTTGTTGCCATTGGTTATTATCTATATGAAAGTGTTTCCTTCAATTTTTAACAAT
>CALBTS010000407.1 GCA_937968035.1 uncultured Methanomethylovorans sp. | reverse complement strand
TATCCTGCTTTGTATAGGGGTGACAGAGTGAAAGAATACGATCTGATAATTGTTGGCACGGGTTCCGGAATGAACTATATCGGACCAATGATGGATGCCAACCCGGAAATTAAGGTTGCAGTCATCGATAAGGATGAACCCGGAGGTATCTGTCTCACAAGAGGCTGCATACCCTCAAAGATCCTTTTATATCCTGCTGAACTGGTAACTGAGATCCATAAAGCTCAACATTTCGGTATCGACGTTCAGATCAAAAGCATCGATTTCAGCAAGATAATGGAGCGCATGCGCACCAGGATCTCTTCTGACATAAGGTCCATAGAAGAAAATCTGCGGGCTAACCCACGCATCGATTATTATAAAAGCACTGCCGAGTTCATCGGGCCATACACTCTGAAAGCAGGAGAAGAAGTTCTCAAAGGAAAGATGATCTTCTTATGTACAGGTTCAAGACCATCTATCCCACCTGTCAAAGGGCTTAATGATGCAGATTATCTCACAAGCGATAATGTGCTTCGTATCTCTGAACTGCCAAAAAACCTGGCTATCATAGGCGGTGGTTACATTGCAGCAGAGTATGGGCATTTCTTCTCAGCAATGGGTTCCAAAGTTACTATCATTGGTCGCAACCCATATTTCCTTCCTCAGGCAGAACCCGAGATCTCAGTACTTGCAAAGCGTATGATGTCAGAACGCATGGAAATAGTTACAGATCATGAAGTATTGGAAGTCAGGCAGGTTCCGGAAGGTAAGGAGGTTCTTCTGAAGCACAGAGAAACAGGTGAAGAGAAACAGATAGTTGCATCGGATATTCTTGTAGCCACAGGCAGAGAATCCAATTCAGATCTCCTCAAACCTGAAAAAGGAGGAATTGAAGTAGATAATATGGGCTGGATCAAAGTGGATGAACATCTTGAAAGTTCCCAAAAGAATGTATGGGTAATAGGCGATGCTACAGGCAAACACCTCTTCAAACATGTGGCAAATCACGAATCCACCATAGTTTACTACAATGCCGTTCTTGGACGTAAAGCAACTGTGGATTTCCATGCTGTGCCCAGTGCTGTGTTCTCAGAACCTGAGATCGCCAGTGTGGGAATGTCAGAAAAAGAATCTGTATCCCAATATGGAGAAGACAATATACTCATCGGTTTTTACAGATTCCAGGATACAGGCAAAGGCCTTGCTATGGACCTTGAAGATGAGTTTGTGAAAGTTATCCTTGAGAAGGGAACGGACAAGATACTCGGAGCCCATATTATCGGACCTCATGCCTCAATACTGATCCATGAGATCATTCCTGCAATGTATACTTCCGATCAGAGTGCTTTACCTATCATGTATTCTATGGACATCCACCCTTCTCTCAGTGAGGTCGTAAAAAGAGCTTTTTACTCAAAGATGCCTACAAATGAATATCATATGATACTTAAGGCTTTGAACCTGGAATGAAATGATGTGTTTATTCTAACTTCTATCTTTTTTAAGTCAGCTACAAAACTTCTAACAAATCATACTTGTTCTTTTTTGATTAATCTTTTACTTACTTTCTTTCTGGTATCTCCTATGCACAGTGTTTTTCAAAGTGTTAAATCATATGTATAGCAAATTTGCTTTATTAGCTCAATTAAACTCTTATTCTGACATTATTTTACAAACGCAGCCATATCGCCACCTTTTTATCAAGTCATCTCCTTTTCCTATATAGGGATGGGCTCATTTTAGCATAGTTCCATTCATTAAAAGGAGGCAAAAAATGCAATCTTTCATAGTTGAACATTACCTGCAAAAAGATGTAGATGTATATTGTGGCGGGCCAGATACCTTTCAGGGAACAGTGGAAGCCTGCGCCGATGGTGTCCTTACCCTTAAGAAAGAAACCAGATTCACCCACATAGCCATTGATAAGATCATTGCCATCTGGGCCAAGTAAGGATCTTTCTTAGATCCTTTACATTATTTCTTCTCTATTCATTCGGATATGTTCTTTGCTTTGTGTCTATGACCAGCGGAATGGCCTATTAGCAAAGAACAGATACTTGGTAGGAAGGCTGTTCTTCTTGAATGTGCTATTTCCCTTTTCTTCGCGCTGACAGGTGATATTTCTTGCCTCTTTGGTTGTAGATCTCACAACAAGAGGTATGAATAATATCTTTCAGGCAATGTTAAATAGGTACATAAAATGTGGATAGAAAAGGGATATTTCCCTTTTCATCGTTTTACTTTACTTTTTACCATTGATCAGGTCTACAGCTTGCTGGGGGATGTACACTTTTCCCTTGCCATCGTTGGCTTTTGGAGAGTAGATAACTATTCCATCAAGTTTGTGTTCAACTCCTTTGGAGTCGATCAGTACATCCTTGTTTATCGGCAGCTTATAGGCCCCGATCTTAAGAACCAGGTTCTTGGAATCTGTCTTGTCCAGTACATAATTGTCAGGGAATGCTTCGTCCACATCGACAAAGAGCTTATCGCTTGTCTTGTCCAGGCTAAAGCTAAATTCTTCAGCGATGTAAGTAGCTATCTCGGTGTTGTCCACACGCCCTGCAAGGTTTCCAGGTCCATACGCCCACAGAGGCACATCCTCTCCACAGTGACCACCAGTTGTCCATCCGATAATGGTATGTTTATTGTTGATCATATTTTTCAAAGTATCAAAGTTACCACTTGCGACAATTTCGTCTATCTCATTTTGTGCCAGGTCGATTCCCATCCAACTCAATACTTCCTCATGGACTTCGGAAGCATCTGTCATGTCCTCTATCTGGCTTTCAAGATAAGCGTACGTACATTCCATGTCCTTTAGTGGGTCTACAAGATCTTCCACTGTGGTCTTTGTGTATGAAGGATCATAATTGCTTCCAAGTGTCATTCCACCGGTATTGTGGTCAGGGAAGACAATTACCAAGGTATTTCCATCCTTTTTTGCAAAGTCAACAGCAACTCCCACTGCTTCATCAAAAGCAAGGAAATCAGTTACCATGTAGATCGGGTCGTTAGCATGTCCTGCCCAGTCAACCTGGCTACCTTCCACCATGAGGAAGAATCCGTCTTTATCCTTGGAGAGAAGTTCAATGGCTTTTCCGGTCATGTTAGCTATATGTGGTTGATCAGGTGCTGTATACTGACGGTCTATCTCAGGTGACATAGCCGTTCCTGCAAACATCCCCCATGTTTTACCTGAATTAAGGGACATCATCTCATCTTCTGTTTCAACGAACTGGTATCCTCTGTCCATGAGCACTTTGGTGAGGTTCTCTCCATCCTGGCGGCTGATGCTGAGGAAATCTTTACCTCCGGCAAAGACCACGTCAATTTCCTGATAGACCATCTGCTCGATTATGTCATCATACAGTTTTCTGGATTCCACGTGGGAAGCAAATGCAGCAGGTGTTGCATGTGGGATCTCAGAGGTTGCAACAAGTCCGGTTGCTTTGCCCTTGAGTTTTGCTCCTTCAAGGACAGTTGCAAGAGGAACATATGGTTCAGCCACAGTTGTCGGATCTATGATGCTTAAAAGAGTTGCTGGGTTTGGGCCTACGCTTAATGCTCCGTCAGAAGTCTTATATCCTGTTGAAAAGGCTGTTGCTGCAGAAGCAGAGTCTGTGATCAGTGAATCGCTCATGTAAGTAGAAACCATTCCTGCACCCATACTGTCCAGCTGCAGTTCTTCTCCACTGTACCAGCGTGCCATGGTCTGGACACTTTGTGAGCATCCATCCGGGACCATAACTATAATATTCTTTATTTTTTTGTTATTATATTTAGTATCCTGTATTTCCTTTGTACTTTCTTCTGTCTTTTGTGTTTCCTTACCTGATACCGCAGATGCTGCACTTCCGATAAGTAACAGTCCTACGATAGCAAGTATCATTAAAAGGTTGATTTTTTCCCTAGCCATCTTTTTCTCCTGTGAATTAGTTTCACGGATGAGATTAAATGGCCCCATGCATTTGAATTTTGTACAAATAGAATATATGTGGAAAAGTATTCTATGTTCTGGTTATATGTCTATATATCTCTATTTTCAAAAATTCACGCTGCACATCTATATGTGTAAATATATGATACTCTGTGACATGGTATTTCCACATATTGTTGAGGAGATCATTTTCTGTTTTTGCTTATATTGCTGTAATACATGCACTCTTCCCTTGAGAACAGTGGCATGTCAATGGAACCTTCGATCATCTTTACAGGTGCTCCCCTTATAATTACAGCAGGTATACCCTCTCCTGCTTCTCCCATCATCAGTTGTGCAGCAGATACCATATTGTCGGCAACTGCTTTACGGGTTATCTTCAGTTCCTTGCCGAATAGATCAAGTGACCCTCTTGCATCTTCTACGGGTTCCAATCCTGAAGTTCCAAGTGCTATGCCCACGCATCCAAGTCTTAAAGGCTGGGTGCGGCTATCACCTATAATGACTCCTATATGACATGAACAGGCCTTTTCAAGTCCTTCTCTTATGGAGGCTGCACTTTTTTGAGGGTCCTTTGGCAGGAGCACTACACATCCTTCAGGTGCATTCGAGCTATCTATTCCAGCATTCGGTGAAAGCGTTCCTCTTGTAATGGTCAATGCTGCCCCTGGAACGCCTCCGAATATCTCATCGCATTCCTCTATTATCAGCTGCATCTCTCTGGGGTCAAGCTGGTACTTTTGAGCTAGTTCACAAGCTTCTGCAGTGAGTTCAATGTCAGTTAAACGTACCACACGTCCTTCAGCGGTAGCTACGGCAGATTCTGCCAGCACGACCACATCGCCATTCTGCAATTGTGTTCCCTGTTCTTTTAGGGATTCCAGAAGTATCTTAATTATATCTTCACCAGGTCTTATGATGGGTGTCCTGATGCCTAACAACTGCATTGGTTCTTTATAGCCCGAAGGTTCGTGTT
>CALBTS010000406.1 GCA_937968035.1 uncultured Methanomethylovorans sp. | reverse complement strand
AAAGAGATCGTGGAAACCCTCAACGGTAATGGAAAATGACCATGTTGTCCCCTGTACAAACCATCAGAAGTAGTTTGTCCTGGCCATGAACAAAAGTTCATACTTTAATGTTCAGAAACCTGCAACATACGTATCTGTTGTTCCCCATAGTCTATGGGAATAGTAAAAGTGAAGGTGCTGCCTTTACCGGGTTCACTTTCCACCCAAATGTTCCCACCGTGCATTTTAACGAGCTGGTTTATAAGGGCAAGACCAAGCCCGGTCCCACTATACCTGCGCGTTGTGGAACTATCCACCTGGTAAAAGGGATCGAATATCCTCTCAATATTCTCTTTTGCTATACCAATACCATTGTCTGCGACAGAAATCTTCACATGGCTTTCATTCTGAGTGGCAGTGATGATCACAAACCCCCCGTAAGGTGTGAACTTTACGGAATTGTCCACAAGATTATAAACGACCTCTTTGAACTTGATGATATCCGCATTTATTTCATTGATCTGTGGATCAATATCAACTATCAGTTCTATGGATTTCCTGTTTGCAGCCGCCTGCATCATTGCACAGGTGTCCTGAATAGCATCGCACAGATTGAATTTCACATAACTGAGATCCATCCGGCCATAATTGATACTGGATATATCCAGTATCCTGTTTATAATATTAAGGAGCAGATAGCCACTTTCAAGTATGGTCCCAATGTATTTTTTCTGTTGCTCGCTGATATTTCCCAGCTCGCCGGCAAGCATAAGCTCCGAAAAGCCGATAATAGAATTCAAAGGGGTTTTCAGTTCATGGCTGGTATTGGCCAGGAATTCGGTCTTGCTGCGGTTAGCCTCATCAGAGACCATCTTTGCCCTGATGAGAGCTCTTTCCACCTGTTTACGCTCGGTGATATCCCTGAAAAAGACCAGTGACCCGTTAAGACCGTCATAGGTTATGGGCACTGCAGATACCTCGACATTGAAAGGCGTGCCGTCAAGCCTCAGGTAGATCTCCTCGATGTTAGGTACCTCTTCACACATATCATTAAGAAGATGGATACGTTCACGTACAATATCACGAAAATCCGGATGGAAACGCTCCATAACAGGCTGACCTATTAACTGGCTTGCAGAATCAACGCCAAAAAGACGCAATGCTGCAGGATTGACATAGGCAAAGCAACCATTCGTCTGAACGAAAATGGCTTCAGGTGCATT
>CALBTS010000405.1 GCA_937968035.1 uncultured Methanomethylovorans sp. | reverse complement strand
CCTGTCCTGAATTTGCTTCACTTTCCAGCTGACTTCCCTGTGACCAATTTATAGTATCTATTTAATGATATAAATTGCTGACGGTCATATTACTGTAAGTTATTTAATGAAGTGAATATGTGACTCAAAATTGTGTCTTTGAATTTTAAATTCCGAAAGATTAAGGTTTAAGATCATGAAATTTGTTCTCATTTATTTTTCTGAGAAACCCTGGATACTCTGGAAGCAGAGATGCTTTTAGTTCCTAGCTTAGAGCTGTTATCCTTTGCCTTTCTGGTATTTCCAGCATATGTGTACCCTGCGCATGTTTAAAAGAATATTATTAACGATATCTAAAAAAAGAAAGGTATTCCCCTATAAGAATTTATCTAAATGCTCTTCAGGTGATAATTAAGCAAAACATGATCATACATCGCTTGTTTTCGATAACAGACAGATCTGTGAGTATTTAGTTCTGTAGAAAAGAATCAAGAAAAAAATAATTGAAATTAGAAGATAATAGATGCAAACGCAATTGTGAGCGCAAGACCCAAAAAGCATTCTGTAAGCTCTGACACGGAATCACCTTATGTGAAAAGAACGGCTACAGTCATAAACGAAACATAGCAGAGTAGAGCTATATGGGTTGTTGTTTCCACGCACGTTTTTTCACTCGTTTTTTTGGCAGATACATAGGCAAATAAAGTATAAAAAGGTTACTATAATAAAAAACTTTTTAGGGGATTGACATCCCATTCCTCTTAAAAGTGTAATAAGAACACATGATCATTTTTTCTTCACATTGACAGCTATATAACCAAATTAAAAAAAAGCATTAAAATACATTGACCACTTCGACATGTATAATGACAGCAGAAAAATCGCACTACCTCACACCACATGAAGTGGCTAAAAAGCTTAGGGTCGAAACCAAAACCGTGCATACATGGCTTCAGGAAGGGACCATGGATGGAGTAAAACTGGGCAGGCTCTGGCGAATTCCACGCTCTCAACTGGAGCAGGCAAATGATAATTCTTTTACAGTGAACGCCCGGATATTAAATATTAAAGAGATCCCTCGTAATATGTGCGACTACGATAAGGCAAGAGAGGAATGGAACAATGAAATTCCCGAGTATTTCAACTTTGGATATGATATCATTGATGCCTGGGCAAAGGAAGACCGCAACAAACTGGCCATGATATGGGTCAATCAGCAGGGAGAAGAGAAAAAGTACACCTTCAGAGACATGATGAAACTCTCCAACCAAGCAGCAAATATTCTGATCAAATATGGGATCAATAAAGGAGATAAAGTCGTTCTGTTGCTTCATCGCGTACCTGAATGGTGGATATTCGTAATTGCACTCATAAAGCTTGGTGCTGTCGTATGCCCGTGTCCGACACTTCTGACGCCAAGTGATATACAGTACAGGATCAACGTAGGCAAATTCAAAATGATGATTACTGATATGGAAAACTCGCTTAAGGTCGATGAGATACGAACGGAGTGTCCCACCCTAAAAGAATGTATGGTAATTGACGGAAAAAGAGATAATTGGGTCAGTTTCCAGCACGAGTTATTATATCCTGCACCCGTTTCACATAAATCGGTATCAATACCCGCACTTACGCATTCCACTGATCCGATGATGATCTATTTCACCTCGGGGACCACGGGTAAGGCCAAGATGGCGCTTCATAACAACGCATATCCATTGGGCCACAGGGTCACTGCAGAACTGTGGCAGGATCTGACCGAGAACGACCTGCATTTCACCTTCTCGGATACCGGCTGGGCAAAATGTGCATGGGGAAAAATATTCGGACAATGGATCGCTGGTTCATGCATCCTCGTGTATGACATCAGAGGAAAATTCGAGGCAACTGAGCTGCTCCCTCTTATCGAGAAATATGAAGTTACAACTTTCTGTTGTCCACCCACCATTTACAGGATGCTTATACTTGCCGACCTGACAAAGTTCGACCTAACTCAGCTCCGTCATTGCTGCAGTGCAGGCGAACCGTTGAATCCTGAAGTTATCAAAGTGTGGAAGGAAGGGACAGGCCTTAACATCTATGAAGGCTACGGCCAGACAGAGACCTGTTGTGCGATCTCATCGTTTGCCTGCCTGGAGAACAAGCCGGGTTCAATGGGAAAACCATCCCCGGGATGGAATATTGAACTTCATGATGAAGACGGGAACCCGGTCAATAAATTTGAAGAGGGAAGGATCGCTATCTCTCTTGATCCGCGACCTGTGGGTCTTCTTGTCAAATACCTTAATAACGATGAAGAGAATGAAAGATCATTCCAGAACGGATTCTATTACACTGGCGATAAGGCCTATATGGATGATGACGGCTATTTCTGGTTCGTAGGCCGCGATGATGATGTCATCAAAAGTTCAGGATACCGCATAGGTCCGTTTGAAGTTGAAAGTGCTCTTCTAGAGCATCCGGCTGTGCAGGAATCTGCTGTTATTGGTACTCCTGATAATATAAGGGGTATGATAGTCAAAGCTTTCGTAGTGCTGAACGAAGGATTTGAACCATCGGAGAAACTGATACAGGAACTTCAGAACCATGTAAAGCACACAACTGCACCCTACAAATATCCCCGTTCCATCGAATTCATGAATGAACTGCCAAAAACCATTGGAGGCAAGATCATGCGGAAAAAACTTAGGGAAATGGAATTAAAAAAGCTTCAGAGCGAATGATACAATAGATGAGCATGTAGAAAAATAGCAAGGAGAAGCTGAGAAGAAAATGTATGCTACATCTATGAAAAATCCCATTGGTATGGAATTCGTGCTTATCCCTGCCGGCGAGCTCAGAATGGATCCAAATAGGCATATATTTGAAAAACCGGCTAATAGAGTGATCATCCCAGAACCTTTCTACCTTGGAAAATATCTAGTCACCCAGAAAGAGTGGAGATCTGTAATGGGCAACGATCCTTCATGTTTTGAAGGAGATGACAGACCTGTTGAATGTGTTTCCTGGAACGATGTGCAGGAGTTTATCGCGAAGTTGAACGTAAAGGAAGGTACTGACAAGTACCGCCTGCCCACTGAAGAGGAGTGGGAATATGCCTGCAGAGCAGGCACGACCACGAGATATTCTTTTGGAGACACCGATTCAAAATTGGGGGAATATGCATGGTATTGTGCTAACTCAGAGCATGAAACACATCCGGTAGGGCAGAAGAAACCAAATCCCTGGGGCTTATATGATATGCATGGTAATGTGTGGGAATGGTGTCAGAACAGATCAAATGGAAATTATGATGAGAATCTGGCTTATGCTAGTACCTGGGAAGATGTTGTTGTTTTTAGTCCTGTCCTGCGTGGCGGTGGCTGGGTCAGCTACCCCAGGAAATGTCGATCAGCCTACCGCATGACCTTCCACCCGAACTATGGCCACTACTCGCTTGGCTTCCGTCTTCTGAGGTCAGTGTGATTGCTCAAGTTTTCTACTTATGCCTCACTGCAATTCACTTAACCTCTGCCAGGATCACAACATAGTTTTTTCCGTATTTCTTTGCACATTTGGGACATGTTGTGTACCACATGAACCATTTCCTGATCTCAAGTCCCTGTTTTTGTGCATATGCATTGAAGTCATCGCCCCATTTTGCCGTATCCTTGAATGGTCCTTCATATACCTTGCTCAGGAATCTGCCACTAAGAGTGATGTTCTTAGCTCCCGGTACCTCCCTGTCAACTGCCAGATAAAGGTCCATGTTCCATTTTGAAGTGTGATCAGAAAGACAAAGCCATTCAGGAATATTCGCACCTGCATTTCGTACTTTTCCGTCAAGTCTTTTCATCACCCGGCCAAAGTTAACGGGCATATAGAAAAGTGTGAGGACCTTATCCTTAACAAATCTCTTGTCTTTCCATTCAAAGATCTTTCTGTCCCAGGGTCCGGGTTCAAATTTTGGACAACATTCTTCGTCCATACTAATACCTCTATCAATTAATAGAAATTGTGGAGTATAAAAAGGCTTCTTTTGGGAGTTCAATGAAAGCAGCGCCAATGAAAAATGAAGGGTCAGCATAGTTCAATGATAAAATTTCCCATCTGTGAGGATGTAGATACGGATCTTTTATATAAGTCAGATTTCTTATCACTTCGGAGAAAGTGGAGAGAACAATAATGCATATTTCTATCAGGCAAGAGGTAGAGAAGGACTTCAATGATGTAGAATACCTGACAAGAGAAGCATTCTGGGATCTATACAAACCAGGATGTGATGAACACCTTGTATTGCACAAAATAAGAAAAGTATCTGCGTTTGTAAAGGAACTGGATCTTATTGCATGTGATAACGATGTAATTGTAGGCAACATTATCTATTCAAGAGCTAAGGTAGTAAATGATGAAAATAAAGAATTCGAAGTTTTATGTATGGGTCCAATTGCAGTATTGCCATCATATCAAGATCAAGGGATTGGTTCTTTATTGATGGAACATTCTATCGAAAAGGCGAGGCAGTTGGGATATAAGGGTATAGTTATTTTTGGAAACCCAGACTACTATCATCGTTTTGGTTTTGTGGACGCTAAAGAATATAATATACAGACATCCTGGGGTGATAATCTTGATGCGTTTATGGTATTAGAGCTCTACGAGGACAGCTTGCGGGGCATTTCAGGTAAATTTTTTGAGGATGAAGTCTTTAAGATCGATAATGACGAGTTGGAGTATTTCGAAAAGCAATTCCCCTATAAAGAGAAACATGTTACAGACACTCAATTAAAACAGATTTGATTAATAACATGATCTTTGGTTACTATAATTAACAAAAAGCGACATAAAAACAACAGAAAGATTTAGAAAGAAATATATTCGTTGAATGATTTACTTACACTGTGGTAGGTATGATAGTCGGTAAAAATCGAATAAAAAGAATAGCTGCTATATTGGCAGTTTCTCTGCTTATGGTCATTGCAATGATATTTGTTTCAGGTATGGTATACGCTGATCTTTGAACCGGATTGACTTAACCGACTATTCAAAGGTAAAAATCAAGGCTGAAACATCAAGGCTGAAACTTCGTATATAGAAGTAAAGGGACTTGTCCCTACATTTTTTTCATGGAACTAATAGCAGCTATCAACTCATCAGGGCGCTTTGAATCAATAAGAAGGCTTTTCCCATTAGTGAGTTTTATCAGCACCTTTTCATGACTGCCACATTGATATATGGTCTTATTTGGGTAACGACGGATCCTCCAGTTATTAATTCCGTCAAGCAGTCCTCCTTTTGATATTTGAGAAAATTCAATTAAGTCAAAGGGAAAGTGCCTGAAGATCCGTTGTGTTGGACGGTACCTGATATGCAATCCGTCGTGCCGTACTTCAGTTGTCATTTCCATTTTAGAGAAGAGAAAACCTATAATTGCAAAAACAAGTACAGGAATACCTGCTAAAATGAGAAGGACTGAAGGAGCTTCAGGAACTATATAAAATATAGATAAAAGAGTTCCCACATTTATCATCATCATTAACCCTGCAAGAGCAAAGAACTGCATCCATTTGTCAAAATACTGCTTTTCCTGAAAAATAAGACCGTTTTCTGATTGTATAGCTGACATGCCCATGCTCCGTCTGATCATATTCTCTTTCTTTGACAGATGATTTTTAGTTATTCAGTAATTATTTATCTTATCTCCTTCATATTCTGAAATATGGGTAAATAAGGCAATATAGTATTAGTCTATAATTATATTAATATTTAATTGTTGATGAATACTATAATTGGGTGAAAACATGGCAAGATTTTGTAAAGTTTGTGGAAGCAAAAGTGGCAGATGTAATCATGTGATGCTGGAATTAAAGAAAAAGGAAGAAGATCTGAGTGAACAGAAGAACAATATCGTGAAAAATGATTAATCACTTTTGTTTATGCGATGAAGATCCCCTTAGATATGCTAGAAATTAACTTAAAAGATCATACATCCATCAGAAAGAAAAGAAATGATAACAAAAGTTGCTATCAAAATACGTTTTATTGAAGTCATTTGTCCTGTTCACAGGTCAATGCATGAAATATTCGATGCACGCCCGTTGGACAAAATCGATCATATTGTCCTTCAATTTTGCTTCTTGTTCTGAAAGCTGTTCTGTATTCAGGTATCTAAAATAGATTTCCTGGAACTGAATAAATGTCGTTTTGTCTCGTTCCATAGAATTCCCCTCATATGGTATGTTAGTTATATGTACAATATTAGTATATAAATTTTCACGCAATTACTGTTATTGATCATACTTGAATAGAGAAAGGTAAGCACTTTTAGCCTGATTCTTTGATCAGCCACATTGTTGTGCATAATTTGCACTCTATTGCAGGTAAACTTAGAAAGTTGATGTGTGCCTGCCTGAACCATACACTCATATAGTTGATGTCAAATGGATACTGATCTAACCGGAAGTTTGAAAATGATCACATATAGGCTTTATATAACTGCTGGAATGGAAGACAAAGATGCTGGATCCTACCATACTTTACTTGATGCGATCAAGGAAAAGCATGGGATAGGATATGAGCGTGTGGACATCGCCACTTTGACCGATGCTGAGAAAGAACAACTTGTAGAGGATCTCAGAATAATAAGCAGGAAAAATGGGATCGGTGTTGTCAGCAAAGGCAGTGGAGTGCTCCCCATTTCCCGCAGGAAGAAGCTTGGGAAAATATGCATACTGCTAAAGCTGGAAAAAGGCCAGGTCACGAACGTTTATCCTCATGAGATAAACAAGAAGAGGATAGATATTGCTTCACATTTGAACAGGGTGCTGAAAGCAAGCTCTATGAATGAGATCACGGATCACAGTTCCATTTCAGAGAAGGACATTGCCAGAATGATCTCCACTTTTCCTGAACTCATAGAAGAAGGACTGGAGTTCATTGACACTGAAGTAGAGACAGAAGGCGGACAGATAGATGCCGTATTCAAAAGTAAGAAGGATGAACATCTTTTGATAGAGATCGAGATCGAGGCCAGGGATAATGCCATAGGACAGGTACAGAGATTTGTCACCTATTCAGAAAAGTACAACATCCCCCGGGAAAAGATCAGATTGGGGATCGTCTGTGCACGGATAGCTGATAGCAGATTGAAAGCCTGCATTGGCGCAGGCATAGAAGTTTATGTACTCGGTCTGGATAAGAAAACCCCAGATGCATAACCAGCCTACAGATATTATTTACAAAAAATGTGTTAAAAGTAAAATGTGGGGGACTAATACCCCCGAAAAAAGTTATTTAACTAATTACTTTCTTTTCTGCTCTTTTGCAGGTGCAGGGGACTTAACTCCCTTCTTCTGTGCGTCCTTCTTTTGTTCCATTGTTTTCACCTCATCAAAGAATACTAAATGATCAATAGCATACGGTAAATTTAGTAATTACTTCCTTTTCTGTTCCTTAGCAGGTGCTGGAGCTTTTACTCCCTTCTTCTGTGCTTCTTTCCTCTGTTCCATCAATTTCACCTCCGTCCGGATAATACCGACTTGCCATAATATACGAATCGATTGACGTAACGACCAATTCAGGTAGTTGCTCAATCTAGGATATTATTCGTATTAATAATATATAAATTTAATTATATTCAAAGTGCCGGTTTCTTAGCAGTAATTCCAGCCTTGAAATAACATATCGTCGGAAATGGATTATGATAAGTTCGATTCGTTCGACGAACATACCAGGACCATGCAAAAACATTATTGCTAAGGATATTACTATTCTTTAATATGGATAGTTTCAACCTGGTGACCCATGAACCAAGAATGCTGGTAGTGACCGGTGAAAAAACATTTGAGGAAATGAAAGAACTGGCCTGGAACAAAAAGACTACAGCTTTTGGAGGACTCAAGAATCTTCTGTCGCGACCAAAACCTGAAGATATTACTATAACCCATTCAGAAAAACAATACAAACCTTTCTGGCATGCTGTCTGTTCCACACACTTTGAATATAAGCGTAATCGTGAATTCACCGTTAAGATTAGTGATCCTATAGTTCAGAAAGTAACAATATTTGGTGAAGAAAAGACCATAGATCCCCAAAGGGACATCACACTTTCACGCATAGAACACTGTCTGGAATCCAATACAAAAGAGCTCTTTGTGGATGCCTGTACTGAAAAGGAAGAGGACTTTTCCAGATATATCTCCATGTCCACAAGGGAACTTGCACAGACCGAAGAGCTGAATGAAGGGGACACTATAGTACTTCCGGTAAAAGTAAAGGCTGCATACATTGTCAGGAAAATGTTGACCGAAATGCTAAAACCCATAGATGCTGATGAAATACTGGATGAGACCGTGAGCATAGATACCCTGGACCTCTATTTCAGGCCAGTTTATGCTTTCGAGTATAACTGGGTCCCGAAGAACAAACAGAACGTACTGGAGTTCGACGGCATCACCGGCGAGTTCTATTCAGGGAAAGTTCTCAAGGAAAAGATGACAGAGATCTTCACTGAGGAATCTTTGTTCGAGATTGGCGGTGAGATCGCAGGTTTCATTGTTCCGGGTGCGGGAATACCTGTAAAGATACTTCAGGAATCCAGAAAAAGAAAGAAAGTGATCGATAAATAACAACTTTTTAAATTGCTATAACATCCAGTGCTATTGCTATCATAAGTAGGATTTCCGCCGTACATGGGCACTCCCATAAACGATCCTTTTCTGCCGGAGTGAACATTTTTTTTAATACCTTCCCGTACAAAGATATAAGAACAGAAAGATAGGCAATCACTAAGCGTTACACATTTAATATATACCCTCCATAGTATATTGGAGTGGACCCTTTGGATCATATATTTATTCCTGAAACATGTATGGAAATCCACAATTCCCCAAATGATCGTATTTTCAATGGACCTGCGGGTCTGAAAAAGGTAAATGGGCCCAATAGATCAATATTTAATTCTGGTGAGATGAATGGTCAAACATGAACACATAGTTGAAAAGACAAGAGAATGGCTTGTTAGATATGCAGATAAAAAAGGATACATCCTTAACCCTGATGAAGAAATGCTGCATATAGTCATCGATGGCCTTACAAGGAACAGGAATGAGCTAGGGCGCCAGTACTGTCCTTGCAGGATAGTTACCGGAGACAAGGAAGAGGATAAAAATATAATCTGTCCATGTGTGTACCATGAAGAAGAGATCAAGACAAATGGAAGTTGTCATTGTGGCCTGTTCTTCAAGAACAACGGCAATGGACAGTGAACAGTCCTGAAGGAAGACAGCTATCATGCCAACTCTAATGGAGATCTACCAGCTGCTGCCAAAAACAAACTGCAAAAAATGCGGAAAAGCTACCTGTATGGCCTTTGCAGTGGAGCTGCTGGCACGTAAGCTAAGTATAGAGGATTGTCCGCCTCTCAAGGAAGAGAAATATCGTGCAGGCTATGAAAAGCTCAATGAGCTGATAACTCCTGTGGGTGATGTCACTGAAACAGGTTTTCTTGTGCATGAAGACAAATGCATCGGCTGTGGCAACTGTGTAGTGGCATGTCCGGTGAACGTGGTGGGAGATCCGGAAGGAACAGGCAGTGGCAGGGCACCGAGCAACGATAAGGTGATCCTATATATAAAGGACGGCATAGTCCGGCCAGTGAATATCCACGAATGTCGCCGTTTTGGTCCCAACAAGACATTATGTTATGCATGCATAGACACATGCCCCACAAAAGCAATAGAATTTGTATGACCCTTTCAGGAGTGATATAATTGGACGACGGACCATTAGTTTGTACAGGTTGTGCCTTACTATGTGATGATATTACAGTGGAGCTGCAGGACAACAAGGTGATCAGAGTTGACACAGCATGCCTAAAAGGCGTTTCGCGCATGAAAGGCTGCGTTTCACCCATGCCATGCACAGTGGATGGAAAAACTGTTGATGAAAACACTGCAATAAAGGAAGCAGCCAGGATACTGAAAGAAGCAAAGCATCCTCTTATCTTCGGGCACGGGAATTCCACACTGGAAGCCCAGACAAAAGCCATAGAGCTTGCAAGAGAACTTGGTGCACATATCGATGATACATCTTCTTTCTGCCAGGGACCTCTGGTTGAGGCTATTCTCAACGAAAAAATACCGACCTGCACTCTGGATGAAGTGCGACACATGGCTGATGTGATCGTATTCTGGGGAGCGGACCCTTCACATTCCCATCCACGGCATCTTTCCATGTATTCCTACTTCCCCCGGGGAAAACAGCGCCAGAGAGGCTGGGAAGAGGACCGGACCGCCGTAATCATAGATGTAAGAAGATCTGATACTGCTGCCGTTTGCGGCGATAAGCTCTACGAGATACCGGTTGGAGCGGATCCGGAATTCATGAACGCTCTTCTTAATGCTTTATCCAGTAAGGTTCCAAAGACATCGTTCAATATGGATCCCAAAAGGATATTGGAATTAGCAAATATACTGAAAAAGGCAGAGTTCGGAGTAGTGTTTGCAGGTCTCGGCATGACATATTCCCTGGATTCACTGGACCCCCTCTTCAGCTTAATGAACAAGCTCAACGAAACTTCAAAATTCCATCTGATACCCATGGTGGGACAATACAATATGCGTGGTTTCGATCACACTCTCTTCAGGGAGACCGGTCATATCAACAGGGTGTATTTCGGAGGAGAAAAAGTCGAGCATGGACCACAGCAATCTGTGATAGAACTCATCAGCAATGACGTTATAGATGCAGCCCTGATCATCGGCTCTGATCCTCTTGCAAGCCTCCCGGGGACAATTGCAAAGAAACTTAGTAAGGTTCCGTTAATTACCGTTGACCCATGCGAGAACCTGACCTCCAGAAGATCCAAAGTGACCATTCCCTCTGCCCTTAGCGGTGTTGAATGCGCAGGCACTGCGATACGTATGGATGGTGTGGAAGTGATACTTAAACAGATCATTGAAACTAACAGGCTTACAGATGAAAAGATCATTGCCCGTATCATGGAGGAGATATGATGGGATTCGGACAATTCCTCACAGAACCTGAGTTCAAGTTCATCATCGTTACCCACAGGGATATATTTCAGAACACCGCCCAGGAAAATTCCAGGTTCGGTGATCAATATGCCGAACTTTCTTCGGTCATAAGGCTGGATAAGGATGATATGAAGAAGATGGGAGTGAAAGCAGGAGATCCGGTTGTTGCAAAAAATGCTTCCGGAAGAGTGGTATTAAAAGCTGAGAGTTCAACCCTTGAACAGTCTCATCCGGGAACAGCGTTCATGATCAATGGACCTTGGGCTAATGCTCTTGTGGCTGCTGATACAGGAGGTACAGGCGTACCTGCCTTCAAGAATATAGAGGCAATGTTATCGAGATCAAAAGGAGAAAAGGTTACATCGCTTGCTGAACTGGTCTAGTGTAGCAATGTATAAGGAGGGTATAGCATGAATGATGCAGAAAGCTTTTGGGAAGGGAAAAGTTATCTGATAGTGACCGACGGATCAAAGCCGGCTATAAAATTGACCATAGAAGAACTCAAAAAAAAGGGCATGCCCGTGCAGGTTCTGGATATCAAAGGCATGGATACAGATCAAACCAATGCTGCCCTTAAAGCTTTGTCCCTGCCGGTGGAAAAAGTTGTGATCGGTATCACGGCTATGGAACCTGCTGATATCATAAAATATCTTATTGACAGGAATTGTAAAGATATTTGGGTTCACTGGAGAACCGATACTGAAAAAGTTCGTGCAATAGCTTCAGGCACATCAGGCAATATATTGATAGGCAGGTGTCCGATGCTGTACCTTGGGAACGGATTGAGCATCCATGGAATGCACCGGTTGATTGCACGTTCTTTCGGAAAGTATTGATCTTTCTCTTTTACCGGAATACACTCGATACCCGGAAAAGTTGAAGAGAATGTTTGTTCCGTTTCGGCCGATGATCGTGGTAGATATTTTAGTATTGAATAAAAACGGTGGATCATGGTAAATTCTCTATCCCATGCAGGGATCGGCC
>CALBTS010000404.1 GCA_937968035.1 uncultured Methanomethylovorans sp. | reverse complement strand
ATTTATGGGCTAAACCAATAAAATCTTTGTGGCAAAACCAGGAGTCGGGGACGGATACCAGTAAAAAATGGGGGAAATAGCGAAGCTTATTTGACATCATGCCAGATATCCATCGAATGCCGTTCCTGACTCTCACTGAACTAACCTTTAAAACTTATAATTATGAAAAGAATTATTTTTCTTACAACAGTTGTCGCTTTGCTTTTTTCATGCAGCAAGACAGACATTGATGAGCCATTTTCAGGCATTGGCCTGAAAGCTAAGAAAGTAGGTCCGGAGGTCTTTGTTGTCACTCCCGGCGGCGTTGATGACACACCGGCACTCTGCCAGGCATTTGACGATGCCAAGGCTGCCGGTCCGGGCTCCGTGGTGAAGCTCGTGGAAGGCGAGTACCATGTTGGGTATATGGAGGTATATGACTTCTTCGGTTCCTTGAAAGGTGCAGGGAAGGGCAGGACAATAATTACAGTATTGCCGGGAATGGATATTGACGCCCTGTGGGCACAGGGGTTAGTGGGCTGTCAGATAAAATTTGTGGGTGGCGATGTGTACCTGAGCCATTTCACCATACAGACACCTCCGGGGCCACTTTCGACTGGCGGTCCGGGGACGGGCTACATCTATTCGCTCTTGAATTTCTCTTCCTTTAATGCTGTCTATGAACTGGGAAATGAAAGCCGTTCAATAAATGTGGTGATTGATAACGTCTCCTTCAAGGGCCAGCGTATGGAGGCAGGAGGTTATGAAGGTTACGCCGGTTACAACTACAACTGCGCAATTGCAGTCAGAACAGGACTTGATTGCTTCCCACGTACATATAGTGGCCCCGGGGTGCCAAGAGAGAAAATTGATTTCAAAATCACTAACTGTGATTTTGATACTTTCTGCTATGGAGTCGCACTTGAAGGCATGCAGGATTGCATGGCCACCATAGGGAAACAGAACCAGGGGAATACTTTCAATAATATCGATCAGGGAGGAGGCCTTTTTGACAGCAGGAATATGAGGCTTCTGGTGGAGGGTAACACCTTTAATGTACCACCCGGGAGTTACGGCTGGGATGTGGCAGATTATCAGTATGGAATGCCATTTGAGTCAAAGCCGGAAACAGAAGTCACAATATGTAGTATCCAGAACAACGTCTTTAACCTGGTAAATTCATTTTATGGCATGTATTTCTATAATGAGCGTCAATTCCTCTACGGAGAAAAACCGATTGCCTTGCAGATTAAAAACAATCAGTTCAACATGTCGGAAATACCCCAATATTGTCTTTACAGCGTTGCGACAGAAGGAATGGTAATAAGGAACAACAAATTCTGCGGCCATGGATACCGGGCTCTCCATCTTGTCACTTACAGTTCCAACGGGCTGGTATTGGGCAACAATTTTACCAATGCTGAGATGGATAACGCTGTGGCATATCTTTCAGCCAGTACCAAAGACTGGACTTTCGTGGGAGGAAATCTGGGCGAAATGGTGATTAACTACGGGACTAACAACATATTCACCGGATACAATGTAAACCAATCTGAAGCACCGTTCGGACAGACAATTGTCGATAACCTGCAGGCGACAAAGGAAGCCCTGCTCAAACTGAAGATGCATTAAAAGATATTTTTGGCCGGCCTGGGAGCAAGAAAAAAAACATGCCAGCCACGGGTATGCATCACCGGC
>CALBTS010000403.1 GCA_937968035.1 uncultured Methanomethylovorans sp. | reverse complement strand
AGAGCATAAAAAAGTTTTTATGTTTACTTCTAGTGTCTCAGGTGAAGGGAAATCATTTTTATCTCAGCATTTAGCAATATCCCTCGCAAACAAAGATACAAAAGTAATTCTAGTTGATTTTGATTTGAGACGACCAAGTCTTCAAAAATTCTCATTAACTGAGAACCATACAATAGGATT
Source organism: uncultured Methanomethylovorans sp. (assembly GCA_937968035.1). Classification (GTDB taxonomy): domain Archaea; phylum Halobacteriota; class Methanosarcinia; order Methanosarcinales; family Methanosarcinaceae; genus Methanomethylovorans. The sequence goes on along the minus strand of CALBTS010000403.1, from coordinate 3,248 downwards.
AGGGGACTATTTAATTGGCAAGGCAATTCTTAAGGATATCATTTATGATACAAAATTTGAAAATCTGAAACTCATCTTAAGTGGAAGCGTAACAATTGAACCAATTAGGCTTCTTGAAACTAGTTTAACAAGCCAATTGATTGACCAATTAAAAGAAAAATTTGATTATGTTATTATTGATTCACCACCATTATCTCTAGTTGCTGACTCAAACTATCTTCTTAATCATTGTGACATTGCACTTTTAGTTGTAAAAAATGAAAGTACAACCAAAGAAGTATTTGCTTCGACATTACGTGAAATTGATAACAGCAGTTTACAAAAAGTTAGAATTGTGTTAAATTATGTTGATGAATTCAAATTCCAAACTGATCACCATTTTTCGTATTATAAAAACAAACAGGGTGAATATGAAAAATCTAATACTACTTAAGTGTTAATTGTCAAAATAAAATTTGTAAACAAATTGAGTAGTATTTTTATTAGGTGTTCGAGTTGCTCTCTTAATGTTGCGTTGCAGAACATATAGTATAAGACATGCAACTGCAACTCTTACCGTTGTGAATATTTCTGACAAAAGGTGCAGATCAGGCAGTAGTAGTAAACTAATTGAGATAATATTGTCTTTCTATATATTAAGAAGTAAATTTGATGTGAAAGAAAGTGGCAAAAAGATGATTTTTATTTGTTTTTACACTTTTATTGAACATATAACTAGTTATGAACAATTTATAAAAAATTACAATAATGAATAAAAATCAATTATGGATGGCCAGAGCAGGTGAATACGGCTACTTGATTGATGATTTCACAGAATAACTATTGGTCAGTAAGATTATATGAATTTTAGAAGTCCATAGATAAAATATTTACTTGCATTTTTCGGGGATAGTTTATATCTTTTCTCTGAAGATTTGAAAAAAATGAAAGGATCAGAAAATGGGACCTCAACCAACTCTATCGGGCCAGAGTCCAAACAATCAAGCATCAGTCAATGTCACGATCGACTTCGGAGACAGTAACCGCGCGATCCTTGACTCTGAGATCGGCAATGCAGCCAAGGTGGAGATCACTGGCGGCACAGCTGGCGCCAAGGTTTCACAGAACTTTCCGGTAGATACCATCTGGCTGGTCACCATTAACCGCACCAATGGCATAAGCAATGTCACCGTTATCGTGAAGCCAAATTGGTACCAGGACGCTGCGTTGAACTACAATAACGGAATCTCTTCCACCTTCGTTTACGATGCTGTCGGCCCTTCGCCGTCCATAACGGGCCCTGCGAGTAACAATCAGGCCTCGGTCGATGTCACGATCGATTTCGGTGACAGCAACCGCGCAATCCTCGACTCAGAGATCGGCAATGCAGCCAAGGTGGAGATCACTGGCGGCACAGCTGGCGCCAAGGTTTCCCAGAATGCCCCGGCAGATACCGTGTGGCTTGTGACTATAAACCGAAGTGGCGGCAACAGCGACATCACAATCGAGGTCAAGCCTGGCTGGTATCAAGATGCAGCGGGCAACTGGAACCTCGTATCCACCATTTTCTCAAGCGTCTTCGGTATTCCTACTGGTATCGAAAGCTCGCCCCCACGGATTATTTCAGTGCGTAAAAATATACATCTGAAAGGCTGAAATAAAACTCAGCTATAAGAATGGAGCTTTACAAAAGAGTTACTTTAAAAACTATTGAAATTATTCTTTGTTCCTTTTTTTTAAATGCAGCGACAAACTTATTGAAAAACCTCTAGCCACAACAATATTGAAAGCTTACATGATATGGAAAATAAAAAAAGAATCCCATCTATTTATGGAAACAAAAAGACCAGCAGATTGGATTTTCTAAAAAAACTGACTTACCTATCAACAGGTTTGCCATTTTTTTTACAATCTTGTTCAAAAGATTCTGAAATTCAGCAAAGTACAGAGCCGTGTATTTCCTTTGAGATTACCTTCAGCGAATCCATGAATCGTGCCAGCGTTGAAAGCGCCATTAGCATTGATCCATTTATTGACAATTTCTTCACTAACGAATTTACCTGGTCCAACAGTAATTCGACCTTGTATTACAAGGGTAAAGTTCTAAAGAAAGGGCAGACGTATACCATAACAGTAAATGGCACTGCAAGAGACAATGAAGGCGATTTTCTCGACGGAAAGTGTGACGGTATAGGAGGGAGCGCATATTCGTTTGAAGTTTTGGGTGTTTGATAATATATACTATGTGTCATTGGTCAAGAATAACTTGAGGAGAGGCTCATCTTGAACAGAAAAGCTATCCATAAATGGGAAAAGTGCCGGAAGTAATGTTTCTTTTTCCCTTTTCACAACTGCAAGAGCCGGTGGCCCTGACCAATCTACGCCGGAGTTTATTGACCACCTCCCGCCAGTTGTATATATCTGTTATCATGTGGATTATATTTTTGAACTAAAGACCGGCTATAAGTGGTCATCGCTTCCGGCTTTGGCAAGTTGCGGAAGTATTATTGAAACATGCAGCCAATAAGTTTACTCTCAAACCCTGTTTAAGTGGGAGTTGCATTCAAGTATTTGTTAAATGGTGTTGCACTTTTAAAGTTAGCAAATTATATCAAGAGTATAACATTTGTTATAATGGCCTTTGTAATCTGGAGGTTATGAATCAGTGGTGCACCTTTTTTGATGGCCTTTAATTTGGATACTCATTTAGCAATGGAAGATATTATGTGATGAGTTGGACCGAATGAAAGAAAAATATAATTTTATTAACTCTTTCTTTGGCTGATGACGGATTCGTGGTCAAAAATAGAAGTAGCGTTAATTGTTGCGGACTATTTTGATATGCTCATAAAAGAGCTTAATCAAATTCCATATAAGAAATCAGAGCACAGAAAACAAATTTCACCTCTTCTTAGAGACCGCTCCGAAGGATCAATTGAATTTAAGCATCAAAATATCAGTGCAATACTTATAAATCTTGGCAGACCATATATCAGTGGATATCTTCCGCGCTTTAATTATCAAAATCTTTTGGAAGATGAAGTCATTGACTACTTAATTAATCATTCAGAAATTGAATCTTATTTTCAACAGTTTGTAGAAAAGGATATAGTCAGACCGAAAACCCGACCTGACTTCGAGAGATTAATTGTATCACCACCTTCTATTATATCGGTTACTGAACCAAAAGTATATTATCAAAATAAGGCAATCAAAACAGATCGGACGAGCACACGTCTGAACTCCAGTCACCGAATACGATATCGTAT
>CALBTS010000402.1 GCA_937968035.1 uncultured Methanomethylovorans sp. | reverse complement strand
CCCTTCTGAAATCGTGCCATTTTTCCTGTTATTTACTGGGCTTGTGAAACGGTATGCGTTTCCCGCTGGGCTTGCGCTTGGCTTTGAAGGGAAGGCGGTTTTTAACCATGCCTTTGATCTCAGTCACTTTGCCCCGCTTAAACGTCAGCTTTACGCCGTCCGGCATGGTGTACTCCCCTTCAGCCGGTTTGCCGTCAAGGGTTGCCTCTGACCCTACCTGCACTTCGTTAAGCTCGTTTACCTTGTCTCCGAAGTCAAGCAGTTGAGCGTCGGCGGTGTAGAAAGCACCGGCCTTCGGCGGTCCCTGTGTTTTTGCCAGGGCTAAGTTTACTTTTTTGCTCATCGCATTCAGCCTGTCAAGCATGGCCTCCTGATGAGTCTTTTTGGTTGAATTGTCAGTCATTTTGTCTTTCTTATTAAGTTCATTATAAATTTCTGTCATTAGCTTATCTTCCAGCCCTTCGAGATAGTCGTCAATAATTTTGTTCGCCTCCTCAACTGTGAGCTGTTTGGCTGCTGGGGGCTTCCTGTGGTTTTTCGGCTTGTACGGCTCCGGGAGGCCGGTGCTTCCGTCGGCGTTAGCTCTGACGAAATATGTGGGGCTGTGGGCCGTTAAGGGCCATGTAAGGGGTTCCATGTTATTTATTTTTAGTGTTGAGTAGTTTCCTGAAATAGGTTACTGCCGTCACTAACCAGCCCGCCCGTCGCGCTTCGTGTGCTTCCGGGTTAACCTCTTTGGGTTGTTGTGGCGGTACAGCCTTTTTACAAAGGTTGTGATTGTGCGGGCTTATCGCCGTCGGTGAGATCATTGGCATGGCTATAGCTGATTAATAGGTTTACCGAAGCTCTTTTTAATCTCGTCAAAGTTTGGGGCCAGCATCCAGCCTCCGCCGGGTTTGGGGGCGGTCTTAAAGAACCTCAGTGCAGCAATCGCCCTGTGCAGGTCGGTTCCGTCGAGCCTGTACCGGGGGGCCATCTCATTGATTGTGTCAGCCAGGGCCTGTATTTTTGCAAGCTCCTCAGTTTCGGCTCCCTCTTCGACGTAAATTGCCCACTCATCCCGGATCTCTGCTTCTGCTTCGGGCATCAATTCAATTTTCTTTGTTGCTTCGTCAAAAGTGTAGCGGTTGAGTTTTACGCCCTTTATGCGGGTGTGAACGATCCTATCAACAAAGGCGCTGTGAGGTATCTCAAACATTTGAGCGATCACGGCCGCCCTGGGCTGCGCTCCGGTGGTGAAGCTCACGCCGCAATCCCTCAGTATGCGAGCCTCAAAAAACGGGGTTGGGCTTGTTAAAAACTCTTTTGCTTCCTCCGCCGTCTCAATCGGCGCAAGCACCGGCATTGAATTGAAGTAAGCAATCAATTCACTCATAACCCTGGCGTCCCTTTTTGCGTCTAAAATTGCCTGGTTTGCCAGGTCCTTTCGTTCATCAAGTAAAATTCTTTTTTTCATAATTAATTGATTATTAGTGTTAATTATTTGTTTTGATTACAATATGTTTCCAATATGCGGGACCTGTGAGCCGCAAAGAATTGAATGACAGGCCGGAAGGTATGCGGTTTAGTAGCGTTGTGTCCGCTAAAGGCCCCAGGGAGGTCATGACAGGAACCTCCCCGGAAGCCTTGGCAGTTTCCGCCCAGCGACGAAACAGAAACTAAACCCTTTTCAAAAGAAAAAAAAGACAATAACGTCCCGAAAAACCTTTCGGGTAGCCTTAGAGTATTATGTGTATTTATAGAGAGTATTAATGAAAGAGTATCGTATATAGATGTCGTGCCTGATGTCGTGCCCGATGTCGTTCTGATGTTGTTGTGATGTCGTATTATATAGATGTCGTTCTTCATATTCCCTGAGATGCTTTTCTTATTTTGTCCTTTAGGTTGTAACGGTCCTGAGATTGTTTGACCAGCTTTGCAAGTTCATCCGGCTCCATATACTTAGAGACATACACGACTGAAACGTGCGGCCGGGTCAGAAACATGATGAACTTCTGTTCTGCCAAAGCCAATAGCAGTTTATCCATTGGCCAGCGCTTTGAGAATCGCGTTACAATCTCTTTTGATTCTTTGTTCTTTGAAAAAGCCTGAAACGCTGCTTTGCTTTTTGCTCCGATCATCCGGGACAGGATAACGGGCTTTGAGGTGCTGATGAAATTGCGCTGACCTATAAGCGAACAAATCCCTACATACGCCAGCAATAGAGCAACATCCTGTTTGGGGTTGTTTAAGTAGTCGAATAACAGGGACGGTTTAACCGACGGCATGGCGTCCGGTCCAAAATTGGCCTCAAATGAGGCCTGAGAGGCTTTTGTTTTAATGTATGCCTGCCGTACCGCTCCCATATTGTAAATCCTTATTGCGCCCTCATAGAATCCAGCCGCCTGATGCCACTGGTAATGATCCTTTGCATCATTCCAGAGATCCGGGCTGTTCTTCAATATCCTCAGAAGCTCCGGGGCGTTCAGCTCAGGATCAAATTTGCCATCGGAGTTAAACCCGTTGTAATCTTCATCCTGGGTGAACTGCCCCTCTGCCACGGCCCCCTCTATTGCAGCCCTTAAATCCCTGGGCAGTTTGTCGGTGTTTTTGTAATAGTCATAAATTACCTGCCTGACCACATTTGGCAAATCTACCTTCTGGGTGGTGGCGAGATGTCCGATTCCATAGTCGAGGCACATGTTTAATCCTTTTCGTCGGTCCTTTATAACTTCTTGCATGAAGGATAGCGGAAATTGCACATACTTGTATTCCATCGCGTCGCTGTTGTCATGTTATTGTTCAAACGTTTTATGATACCAATCGTAAAACTCCTGAAACGTATGAACTATCACATAGTACCCGCCCGCCGTTTCAACGGCTCTCTGATAGGCTTTTTGCGCCTCGCTTTGGGTATCCCGGCCAATCTTTAGCTCAATCTTAACTGAGGCCCCGTAAATGGTCGCCGAAATATCGGCGCTTCCCCTGGTCCCGGTGGTGGGGACCCATTCTATTGATCCGATTTGCCGACGGTTCCCCAAAACGTCCGTGAATGTCTTACGCCGGTCAATCGGTCTGCCGGTGGTGTGTATCCTTTCGGCCTGGTGGCCGGACAGCCTCAAAAACTCAACAACTGCTGTTGTGA
>CALBTS010000401.1 GCA_937968035.1 uncultured Methanomethylovorans sp. | reverse complement strand
TCCCAGTCCTTCTTGGTGAGCTCCAATATAAGGTATTTTCCGGAATCCTCCACTTCCCAGCCTGACACTTCCTTTACTATGAAATCCTCCGGCTCCTGCCTGAGCATGCCTCCAATGCCTTCGGCCGTTGTTGCATATAATTCCATGCCTATAATGTGTTCTGTTTCAGGGACCTGCATGAGTGGCTCTATAGTTCTGGGAGTATATCAATGATACCTATCAACTGGTGAAACCATAGGGTCAAAACATTTATGTCATGAATTAATATATAATCTACAAGTGGATGCGTGGAAAAGAAAATGATAGTATGAGCGAAGCACCATTAAAAAACAATATGCAGCAAACTGTGAGGAATCCAAGGTTGATGAATGGATGGATCTTGTAAATCCCGCTCTGAGGTTTAGAAGAAACCACATGTTTTCACTAAAGTCATGCCATTGACTGGACTGTTAGGGAGAATGTACTTACACAGATGAGTGTGCTCGTGAAGCGTATCCTGCGTAAATATGGGTTTCCCCGGACAAGCAGAAAAAAGCTACTCAGACAGTACTTATGCAGGCAGAAGTGGGTTGAAGGTGATTTACAGTGTTTCAGATACGCTGTCACCAGATGTTCTTTGAATATCGAGGCATTCTACAGAGATACTTGAATCGTATTCTTTTTTGTGAAGGTTTTACGTTGATAATTCAAATGTTCCCTCCCACACGTAAGATTATTATTGTAAAAGTATATTTAAAACCTATATGCTAGTATTGTGATTTCTTTTTTAATCAGAACGTGGTCATATGAAAAAGGTCGGAGTTATTGGACTAGGAACAGTTGGCTGGGCAGTGATTCATGGACTGAACTCATTTTTTGAATGTTCTGGCTATGACATTGAAGGAGAATATGAGTGGGATTCCGTTGTTCAGACAGATATCATATTCATTTGTGTTTCTACCCCATTGGGAGATAATGATAGGTTAGAATGCAGCAATGTCACTACTGTATTGGATAGACTGAATACTGAAAAGTATCAAGGTTGTGTAGTAATCAAGAGCACTGTATCTGTCGGGTATTGCGAGTATGCTAAAAAGCAATTCCCAAACATACGGCTTGTTTATATGCCCGAGTTTTTAAGAGAAAAGAGTCCTTTTACATGGTTTTTGTACCCTGACAGACTGGTGCTTAGTGGGAGCACTGAGGATGTCAATGAAGTGATTTCTTTTTTCACTTGGGTAAAAGGTGCTGAAACTCTGGTTATGGACTACAAAAGTGCAGAAATTGGAAAACTGGCTCATAACGCTTTCATAGCTACCAAAGTGAGTTTCACTAATGAGGTTGAAAGTATTTGTGACCAAGTTGGTGCTAGCCCACTGGATGTAATGAGTATAATATGGGCAGACAGAAGAGTAAAATCAAAAGAGCATTTAAATCCATTTCTTGGCCCATATGCAGGCAAGTGTGTTCCCAAAGATACTCATGAACTGATAGAAACTGCGCATAATGCAACTCTCCTTACTGCTGTAGAAAATGTTAATAAATTTATACAGCCGCTAACTTGTATGCACAATGAGATTAAGAATATTGTGATCATTCCTACAAAGAACAGACCCAATCAACTCAAAAGGGCTCTGAGATCAGTAGTAAAGCAGACGCTTTTACCAGATTATGTTGTAGTGGTATACGAAGAAGATGACCCTTCTAAAGACTTGATTTTCCAAGTTGTTAGCGATTTCACGAATACTGTAAAAATAACTCTTTTAGCAAACAAGAACACGAAAAATCTCTCCGGTGCAGCAAACACTGCTTTAAAATATCTATTTAATGAAGGAATAAACCGTGATAATATATATGTTTGCTTCCTTGATGATGACGACTGGTGGGATAGACGATATTTACAGAATAATTCTTGTTATGCAACAGAAACAAATGCTGAATGGATAATCTCTGGATTGATACGTCACGATGAAATTCATCCAGAGGGTTTATTCCAAAATATACCTGAAAATATTTTCATTGAATCCTTCTTAGTTTCCAATCCTAATATTCAGGGTTCGAATCTATTTGTCAAACTTTCTTCCCTGACTTCGATTGGCGGATTTGATGAACACCTGCCAAGCACTACAGACAGAGATATTTGCATAAGGCTCTTAGATGCTGGTATATCTTATGCAGTTTTGCGGAACCATCTTGTGCATCATGATGCTTTTTCCAGGCCTGATAGACTCTCTTATGCCGGGTCTCAAAGAAAAACAGAAGGCACCCTTAACTTTTATTCTAAGTACAAGAGCCGAATGAATGGGGAGCAAATAGGAGCATTTAAAGAAAGAGCACAGAAACTTTTTGGTGTAGAGGTACCCGAATAATGCCTTTTTCAACATATTGCCCTCAACTCTGGAATGGAGTTACTATTGACAATAAAGGAAATGTTTTTAGTTGCTGTCATATCCAACCTGGATATTTTGGTAACATATATTCCTCAAATCTGCGGGACATTGTGAACAGTGAAAAAGCAGTTCAATACAGGACATTTTCCCTCAACGGATACCTTCAATGTTACGTAAAATGCACACTTCTCACGATATCTTACAAGATTCAACCTCCCGAAAATATCTCTCCATATTGTGACTATAACAAAATGACCCGTCTTCACCTTAATTTCGGAGAGA
>CALBTS010000400.1 GCA_937968035.1 uncultured Methanomethylovorans sp. | reverse complement strand
ACCGAGATCTACACTCTTTCCCTACACGACGCTCTTCCGATCTTTTCTTTGGCAATTCTGGCAAGAATCCTGGCTGCTGCAGCTCTGGCCTGTGCTACCGTATCAGGAATATCTTTTGGTGAAACACAGGTTCCTGCAATAAAAATCCCATCTGTTGTTGTTGAAACAGGTTCAAGCTTCGGATGACTCTCAATGAACCATCCTTCCTTATCCTGGCTGATATTTACAAGGCGTGCGACTTCCTGAGAATCCTCCCTGGCTTCCATTCCTACCATAAGTATAACCATATCGGCAGGTATTTCTATCACTTCACCCGAAAGCTTTTCATTCACTTCTATAAGCATTTCACAATCATCTTTAGGTGAGGCTTTATGAATTACCGGCCGGTCACCTTTTTCATACATTAAAAACAGGGTTTTTGCTTCCGATGATCGTCTGTAAAAGTCTTCATGCCCCTTCCCAAAAGCATGCATATCAATATAAATATCGGATATATAGCTTCCCGGATTAGCCGACTTGATCTCGTGTGCATATTTTAAGGCAGTCATACAACATACCCTTGAGCAATAAGTATGAAATTCCTGGCTCCGGCTCCCTACACAGTGAATGATGGCAACATATTTCGGGATCTTTCCCTCTTTGGTCTCAATCCGTCCCGCCCTTATCATTTTTTCGAGCTCAAATGATGTTATTACATTAGGAAGTTTTCCATATCCGTAATGCACTATCCTTGTTGCATCAAATTCTTTATATCCTGTTGCCACAATAACATTCCCGATCTCAACTTCCATGGATTTAAAATCTGATTTTTCAATCCCGTTCATATGGAGAATAGTGGCTTTAAAATTCCCAATGAATCCGGTAAGATTTGTCACTTTTGATCGCAGATGTGTATGAATCTTCTTATGTGATCTGGTTCGTGTTATTCTTTCAGTCAGAAGGTCACGGGCGGAATAGAGGTATGGTGCAGTAAGATCCACACGTGAAAGATTCCCTCCAAGATGATCATCTTTTTCTACCAGATAAACATCATTACCGGCATCAGCCAGTTCAAGTGCCGCTGTCAGTCCGGCAATTCCTCCACCAATAACCAGTACATTTGGGCACATGTCCACCGATACGCTTTCAAGTTCCTCATGCAGCTCAACCCTGCGTATTGCAGCATAAACAAGCGCTTTTGCCTTTTCAGTAGCCTCCACCGGATCCGTATGCACCCAGCTGCACTGTTCACGGATATTAGCCATCTCAAAAAGATACTGGTTCAGTCCTGCAGATCTCAAAGCATGACGGAATGTACGTTCATGCATATTCGGACTGCATGCGGCCACAACAATCCTGTTCAGATTGTTCTCTTTTATATCCTGGGTTATCATCTCCTGCCCGGGATTTGAACACATATATTTATATGTCTTGGCCAGAACAACGTTGGGAATTTCAGATGCAAACTTAGCAACAGCTTCAACATCAACTATTTTCGCAATATTAGTCCCGCACATGCATATATAGACTCCTGTTCTGCACTCTTTCATATTCTGATTATTATTTTATTACTACCGGATAGGAATTTATCAAAGAAGATTCTCTGGTCAGTGCATCCCTCCTGACAGCAGCCAGATACATTGCCAGGGGGCGGTATATGAGATGCGCCCATTTACTGAATGGCATCCTGAGAAGCCAGGGAACAACCGCCATTAAATGAATGACATATATTATATTGGCAAGCTGAAGCAGTCCCGTGCGATGGAAAATATGCTGCCCTATCCCCGTTACAACAATGATGAACAGCAGAATTACAAAGACCCAGTCTGTACCATGCGATTTTTTATACTGGATATAATTTTTCTTCAACCTGCTCCGGATAAAATAAACAGTACCGGTTACCAGACCGATTGTTGCAAGGTATCCGAAAATATGAACCTGCCACACTATTTCTGGTCCTGCCTGTAGCTTTTCAATATAGACCATTACAAGTATGAGCATTGTAACATAACCAAGCATCAGCCCCAGGTGTATAATCCGGGGCATATAAATGGCATGTTCACGTTTTTTTTCACACTCCCCGTAGCGTTTCTGTGTGAAAAAATGCCATGGCAGCTGGTAAAATTGTTTTATATACAGCCACCATGGTACA
>CALBTS010000399.1 GCA_937968035.1 uncultured Methanomethylovorans sp. | reverse complement strand
TGTGCCATCGGGATAGCTGTATGAAAGGTCCTTAATGGATATCATGCACTTATACCTCATATCGTTCAGCTATGAATGCAGCAAGCATCAATGTGACCAGGTCCCCTATAATGAAAGGTAATACTCCTGCGATCATTGTTTGCTGGAATGTCAGATGTGCTAAGGACATCAACCGGAAGGCTCCAAATAAATAGATGATAATTAATCCGATTATCATACATAGAAAATTTTTCAGTATAGAGCGCTTGGGTAGAATTTCCAGGAGCTTGCCTGTTACAAATGCTGCAAAAATGAAGCCTGCAAGATAGCCTCCGGTTGGACCAAAAAGCACCCCCATGCCAGAAGCCCCTCCTGCGAATACCGGAAAGCCTGCTATACCCAATAAAAGGTACACCACCATACTAATAGTCCCCCATCGGCTACCCAACATGGAACCTGCAAGCAATACGAAGAATACCTGCATTGTCACAGGAACAGGCGTAATGGGCAAAGGGATCTTTACATACGCACCTACAGCTGTGAGAGATGCGAAGAGGGCAGCAAAGACCATTTTTTTCAGGTCAGTATGAGATCTATCATTAAATATGGGATTATTGTAAACCACGGTTACAAAACTGGTTTACATTGAATTTAAAGATTAGCATCTGACAATATAGGAAAAAGAAAAAATAAGGCCGGAACAAGTTCGGCCATAGTAAACCATTTTGAAAAAAGAACTGGATCAATCTCCCAGTTCTACGTCGGAGCCCGGCATGCCTCCTGCACCTGCCTTGCTCTTCCCTGAAGATGCAACCACATCGTCGATCCGGAGGATCATAACGGCAGCTTCAGTAGCTGAGTTGATCGCCTGTGTCTTTACCCTCAGTGGTTCAATGACGTTCTCTTCCCACATGTCAACGACCTTGCCGGTATATACGTTCACACCTGCTCTTTTGTTACCTTTCTCATGCTGGGAACGCATCTCAACAAGTATGTCTATCGGATCAAGTCCACCATTCTCGGCAAGGGTCTGCGGAATGATCTCCAAGGCATCTGCGAATCCATTTACTGCAAGCTGTTCTCTGCCTGTGAGCGTGGAAGCGTACTGCCTGAGCTTCAGTGCAAGTTCTATTTCAGTTGCACCGCCACCTACCACTACCTTGCCGTCTTCCAGGCAAACACCTACAACTCTCAGTGCGTCATTGAGCGCACGTTTCAGGCTATCTACAATATGGGTAGTTCCTCCGTGAAGGATCAGAGATACGGTCTTTGCATCCTTACAGCCCATCACAAAGGTCATCTTGGTGCCTTTGATATCCCTTTCTTCCACATAGTCTGCGTAACCAATGTCTTCAGTGAGGATCTCTGTGTCATCCTGCACAATAGTAGCACCTGTTGCCCTGGCGAGCTTTTCCATATCGCTCTTCTTGATCCTTCTGCAGGCATATATGCCAGCCTTCTCAAGATAGTACTGGGCAAGGTCATCGATGCCCTTCTGACAGAATACCACATTTGCACCGGTCCTGATGATGTTATCGACTTTCGCCTTGATCATCTTCTCTTCCTGATCCACGAACAGCTGCATCTGTTCAGGAGATGTGATCTTTATCTCAGCATCCTTTTCGATCTTGTTGAACTCGATAGCAAAGCTTGTCAACATTATTTTAGCGTTGTCGATCCTCTGGGGCATGTTGGGCCTGACACGGTCCTTGTCTATTACAAGTCCCTGGACCAGTTCTGTGTCCTTTATACTTCCGCCTTCACGCTTCTCAATAGTTATGTCCTCTGTATCGACCTTGTAGCCTGAATCTGTCTTCTCGGCAACGGAAAGTACAGCATCAAGGGCGATCTCAGACAGGAAGTCCTTGTGTAATTCTCCTTCACCCTTGCCTGTAAGCGCAGTTGAAGCGATCTTCTTGAGAGCTATTCTGTCTTCAGGTGAAACATCAATAGTGATCGTTTTCAGGACCTCTTCACATTTTGCAGCGGCGTGCCTGTATCCACTTGTTATAACTGTAGGGTGGATACCTTTATTCATTAATTCTTCTGCCTTTGTGAGCAATTCCCCTGTAAGCACAGCTGCAGTGGTAGTACCATCTCCCACTTCATCATCCTGGGTCTTGGAAACCTCTACCACCATCTTGGCAGCAGGATGCTCAATATCCATTTCCTTAAGAATGGTAGCCCCATCATTGGTGATAACTATATCACCTAGGGAGTCCACTAGCATTTTGTCCATGCCTTTGGGACCCAGTGTGCTTCTCACTGCATTTGCCACAGCCTTTCCTGCAAGGATATTGATGCTCTGTGCATCTCTACCCCTAGTCCTCTGAGCTCTGTTACCTGAATAGTATGCTGGTTGTCCAGCTGTTCGTGCTGCCAAATCATTAACCTCCTCATATAGTGTTGGATAATTGAACGATCAATTTGAACATTGAAGTGCCTTTATCGAAGATATTCAACACTCGATAGTTGAATCTAGATGCAAGCAGTTCTATATAAAGATAACCAGTGCGGTTAGAAAAGGACTTGAGATAAATATGGACCACAAAAAATAAAGGAAGAAGTACCGTTTTGAATGAAGGCATGCCTAAAGGTATAACTTTTTGATACTATTGAGAATAGCACAGTAAACATGTTCCTTATAGCATGCAGGATCGGGAATGCTGAATATGGCCAACCCGCCTGCATTCCATGCCACATTAGAGATGATGTTCTTTTGATCCATCTCATCGATCATCAGCTTAACTTTGGAAACATCTTCAGCTACCTCTCTCCAGTCCCCCTGATGGACTGTGGAGGGAGACTGCCTGAGATGAAGTTCAAGCTGCTGTAAGGCGAACTGATATGTATGTAGCCATTGGATATCCTCATTTTCTACCTTCGCCTTTCCGAGCTTCGCATCCTGAACAAGTTGCTTGATAAGCAAGTCAATATCAAAAGACTTGAAACTTCCGTTATCTAATTTATCCATGAAGACTTGGACCTTTTCCATTACAACCCACCTGCATAGAAAAGATGGTAATGAAAGCACATAAGAGTTTCTCAAATCCATGTTTTGTACACCATACATGCCGATAAACTCATTTATTCAAAATTAAAACCGAACATTTAAATATGACCATGGTCATTAATGACCCCAGTCATATTTAACTGAGATCAGATAGAAAGAAATGCGTAACATGTCCCTCCGTGAAAAAAAGAAGATCGAGACAAAGAACAGGATCTTTGAGGTGTCCGGAAAGCTTTTCAAAGAAAAAGGCTTCGAAAACACCACGATCGATGAAATAACAAAAGAAGCCGGCATAGCAAAAGGTACTTTTTTTAATTATTTCCCGACAAAAGAATCCCTTGTGTTTTACTTTGCGGAGCAAAAGGCCGATTTGATCTGCGACCTGACAGAGAACGAAGCTATCGATCACCTTCATACAAAAGAAAGGATCAAGAAGTTTCTTGTAGCTCTTGCTGAAAGTTACGAGAAGGACAAAGATCTGACAAAACTGCTGTTCTTTGAATATGGAAGGTATATAAAGAATTCCAGAGATGTTCCTGATAAAGACAGGAACCCGCATTCCCGCCTTACCAAAGTGATCCTGGACCTTCTGGAAGAGGGAATAAAAAAAAGAGAAGTAAAAGTGAGCATTGATACAAGAATAGCAGCCGAAGCTCTGAACGCCGTGTATTTTCACACTTTAATGGTGTGGCTGAAGTCAGAGAACGAACTCTCTTTTTCAAGAGACATATCTGCAAAGATAGACCTATTATTCGAGGGCATAGGAGATTGAGTGCAATGGTGGCTATAGAGGTTGAGAACCTGACCAAGGAATTTAACGGATTTGTTGCTGTAGATCATATTTCATTCAGTATAAAAAGTGGAGAAGCATTCGGCTTGCTTGGTCCCAATGGGGCAGGTAAGACGACCACCATGTCCATGCTTTCAACAATGCTGAAACCAACTTCCGGCAGAGCATCTGTACACGATTTCGATATATTGAAAGAACAAGATGATGTCAGAAAATCCATTGGTATTGTTTTTCAGGACCAGAGCCTCGATGAGGAACTCACCGCCTATGAGAACATGGATTTTCATGGGAGATTGTACCGTATCCCAAAGAACTTACGGGAGAGAAAGATAAACGAGCTTCTGAAGCTTGTGGAACTCGAAGACAAAAAGGACAATCTTGTGAAAACTTATTCCGGAGGAATGAGAAGACGCCTTGAAATAGCAAGAGGGTTACTGCATGAACCCAGAGTGCTTTTCCTGGATGAACCAACCCTTGGTCTGGACCCTCAGACAAGGAACCATCTCTGGAGCTACATAGATAGACTTAACAAAGAAAAAGGTATCACAATAATCCTCACCACCCATTATATGGAAGAAGCAGACAAGCTTTGTGACCGGATCGCAATAATCGACAAAGGAAAGATAATCGCATTAGACACCTCGGAAAAACTTAAGGAAAGCATAGGAGGAGATGTGATCGAAATAATGTCCCCGGACAGAGATAAGATCCATTCGGTCATCAAAGCACTTTCGTGGGTGAAACATGTGGACGTCCATAATGGTTCTGTCACCATCAACCTTCAGAATGCCGAAAAACATGTTGCTGAGATAGTAAACATTGCATATGGCAATGGAATTGAGATTGGATCCATCTCAATTCACAAGCCCACACTTGAAGATGTCTTTTTGTATTATACGGGCAGAACCATGAGAGAGGAAGAGGCCAGCAGCAAAGATCGCATGCGTATGACGCACAAGCCTCAGAGGAGATAAAATGGACATCGTGTATACCATCTGGTTAAGAAATGTAAAACGTTATCTTCGCTCCAAAAGCAGGATCATAGGCAGCTTAGGCATGCCCACTTTCTTTTTGCTTGTACTCGGCTTTGGCCTTGATTCCGTGGTCAGCCTTCCGGGCATGAGCCACGGGTATATAGGATTTATCATTCCAGGCATTATTTCCATGAGCGTCCTGTTCACTTCTATATTCTCAGGCATACAGATCATCTGGGATAAACAATTCGGATTCCTGAAAGAAACACTGGTTGCACCAGTATCCAGAGTTGAGATCATGCTGGGACAAACCGTTGGAGGAGCTACAACCGCTCTTATCCAGGGACTCATAATTCTCGTGATATCGTTATTCCTGGGCCTGAAGCTCAGCAGTATTCCTGGATTCGCTCTGGCAATCATATTCATGACATTGATAGGACTATCCTTCACTGCATTTGGTATTGCCTTTGCATCAAGAATGGAAGACATGCATGGATTCCAGCTCATAATGAACTTTGTCGTATTCCCAATATTCGGACTTTCCGGAGCATTATTTCCCATAGACAGCCTGCCTTCATGGTTAAGGTCCCTGACCATGCTGGACCCGCTCACATACGGAGTAGAAGGGATAAGATACGGTCTTTTGGGAACCTCCCAGATAGACCCGGTATTGAGCTTTTTTGTGCTTAGCGGATTTACAATATTCATGGTAGTACTGGGTGCCTACCTGTTCCGGAAGATAAGTATCTGAGGAACAGTGGAAATTTCAGAAGCTGCTTAAAAACAGAAGGTAGAAGATGCACAAGCCTGATGAACTAAAACAGATAGTGCCGTTACTGGCACTTTTAACAGCATTTCCGGCATTTTCCACTGATATGATACTACCAGCCATCCCTTCCCTTGCTGTGACATGGGACAAGCCTCTGGCAGTGGTCAATCTGATCCTTATTTGTTTTTTCGTCACCTATGGTTTCTTCCTGCTTATCTACGGCCCCATTTCAGACAGGTACGGACGAAGAAGACCATTGATCGCCGGGATCTCACTGTATATATTTGCCAGTATGCTCTGCGCTTTGGCAAACAGTGCATCTATGCTGATAGCATTTCGTATACTACAGGCTGCGGGAGCTGCTGCCAGTGCATCCCTGTCCATGGCCATGACCAAGGATATATTCTCAGGAAAGGAAAGGGAAAGGATACTTGCTTATATAGCGGTCATAATGGCACTGGCTCCTATGTTCGCTCCC
The DNA here is from genome assembly GCA_937968035.1 of uncultured Methanomethylovorans sp. Classification (GTDB taxonomy): domain Archaea; phylum Halobacteriota; class Methanosarcinia; order Methanosarcinales; family Methanosarcinaceae; genus Methanomethylovorans. Next base: position 3,373 of record CALBTS010000399.1, on the reverse strand, counting down.
ATCATGGGAGGCTGGATCCTGGTTTATCTTTCATGGCATTGGATATTCTTTGCCCAGGGTGTGATGGGAGTAATAGGTCTTCTGGGAGTCCTCAGAACACCTGAAACACTGAAAGAGGCATCAGAAACTCCCTTATCAAGGGTGATGCATTCTTATGGCAAACTGTTGCTCAATAAGAAATATGTGATAATGGTCCTTGTGATGTCCATAAGCCTTTTACCGTTATACAGTTTCATCGCCGGTTCTTCGGCTGTGTACATCAATGGCTTTGGTCTGAGCGAGCAAAATTTCAGCTATTTATTTGCTTTCAATGCTCTTGCACTGATGGCAGGATCAATGTCCTGCCTTAAACTGACAGAAAGGACGAACTCCAAAAACCTGATAACCGCTGGTTTTGCAGGTATCGTCCTGGGTGGCATACTTATCCTTACCATCGGTCAGCGTGGGCCCTGGAGCTTTGCAATCCCTATGGCCATGATAACATATTCGATAGGTATCAGCAGACCTCCAAGTAACCATCTCGTGCTTGAGCAGGTACGCAGAGATGCAGGTTCTGCATCTTCCTTATTAATATTCACATATTTCACCCTCGGGGCTGTAGGCATGTGGCTTGTATCCCAGAACTGGTTTGAAAGGATACAGATATTGGGCACTATCGCTTTGATCAGTGGTGTGCTTGTACTGGGAGCATGGCTTGTTTTACAGAAAAAGGGCATTGAAAGTGCATGATCTTCTTTGAGTTCAAAGGCCTTCGCTCTGAAAGCAAGTGTGCTATGATCAATACTGAAAAAGAAAAACGATCCCGGAGGGATTCGAACCCCCGACCCTCGGGTTAGAAGCCCGATGCTATATCCTGGCTAAGCCACGGGACCTGTAGGGGTATGTGATAGATGTTTATACATAAAAGCCTTTTGTACGATCAACTAAAGAAAATCTCAAATCAGGTTTTGGTATATAAAATAAAAGATCAAGCAATCAATGCTTGATTCATTCATATCTGCCATACATTTCTGCAGCGTCCATCATGGCCATCAATTTGATGGGGGCTGCATTGACAGGGAATTCACACCCGGGGGCAAGAATAAAGCCAGATGGCGAGTTCATGCCTTCGTGTATTGTCTGCTTACAGATCTCCAGTAATTTTTCATATGGCTCGGTGAGGAAAAGAGGAGGATTGATATTGCCACAGATGACATCATGATCACCAAAAGCCTTTACCTGGTCCTTAATGGGGGTTTCGGGACCAAAGAGCCAGACATATTTTCCTGACCAACCCAGCTCGTTCCTTAATTTGACATAATGTTCTATGTTCTTGTTCTGGTCAGAACACGGATGCATAAGTACAGCATGCACTCCCAGCTCTTTCAAGTGGGTATGTATCCTTTTCATGTACGGATATGCGAATTCAGCAAACATTTCAGGCGAGATCATAGTATTGGATTCAGAAGGCCCTCCATCGAATGGGAGCATGTTCTCAGCACCATATTTCTCTGCAAAATAATCTATAGCATTGATGAACATATCACATACTTTATTTAGCAGTGAGTGTGCAGCCTTTGGCTCCATGAGAAGCCAGCTCAAAAATTCAGATGTATCCGCAACGACCGAGGTTGCAGTAAAGGTACTGCCGATCTGCACACTAACGGGCATTCCCATCGCATGACATCTTGCAGCCAATTTATCTGCTTCCTTATATGCGCCGGGCAATTCTCTTTTAAAATCAGGCACTTCAAGTTTCTCGATGTCTTCTATGTTCTTCACCGGATGTTTTTTAACGAAGGGTGCACCCTGACCTTTACCATAGGGATACTCTATCTCGCCACCAAATTCAAACGCACCCAGCGATGCATAGCCATACATCGGGGTCTGCTCATAACCATGCAGGCGCATTGAAGCGAACTGAGCTTCAAAACACTTATCCCCATCGGCATAGAAGTCACCAAGTGATATGCCAGTGATCTTTGAAGAATACCCTAATACGAAAGGGACCACTGGTACACGATCAGGCTTTTGTCCGGTCATAACGGCCATCATACGTTCAGACGGTGTCATTCTTTGTGTCATTGACTCACTACCCCCTATAATTAATAGGTATTCAAATGTATGGAGCCTTATCAATAAATAGATGTGTGTTTTTAATACGAGTTTTTTAAAATCTGAAAGAAGATAGAGGAAATATTTGCTTATATATGAAAAAAAGGACTCGACAGAAAAGGAGATCTGATATTCATGATCCAATTCTGCAGAGCTTATCAGAACCATAAATGCATGGTCCTAACGGAAGTGCATCAGATCAAATAATTCGAGCCGATCAACTGGTGGTTTCCTCTATTCCATGCGGAGAATCGAAATGCAAATATATGATAGATTGACATCAATCACTACATCGATTTAATGAGGTACTATAATGAGCGAACTGTTAATCTACTGCAACGGTGAGTACGTTCACAGATCACAGGCAACTGTTTCTTTATTTGACCATGGTTTCCTGTATGGGGATGGTGTCTTTGAGGGTATCAGAGCCTATAATGGGCGTGTTTTCAAGTTACGGGAACACCTGGACAGGCTGTATGACTCGGCAAAGGCTATCGCCCTGGAGATCCCGATGTCAAAAGAAGAGATGACTGAAGTCATTCTGGAAACCCTGCGCAAGAACGATCTCAGGGATGCTTACATCAGGCCCCTGGTCACCAGAGGGGTCGGCGACCTTGGCCTCGACCCCCGCAAATGCCCGAAGCCAGGAGTGTTCATCATCGCACAGTACTGGGGTGCTATGTATGGAGACCTTTATGAGACCGGCCTTACAGGGATCACTGTTTCAGTTCGCCGCAACGCGGCCGATGCACTGTCTCCCAACATCAAATCCCTCAACTACCTGAACAATATCCTCGCAAAGATAGAGGCAAATGCCAAGGGAGGCGATGAAGCCATATTCTTTGACAGCAACGGATATCTCTCCGAAGGTTCAGGAGATAACATTTTCATCATAAAGAACGGTAAGGTTTACACACCGCCCACCATTAATAACCTCAAAGGCATCACCAGGGCTACAGCCATTGAACTGCTGGAAGAGATGAACATACCGGTCTCAGTGGAAAACCTGGGAATGTTCGACCTCTATACAGCTGATGAGATCTTTGTTACAGGTACAGCAGCAGAGGCCGCTCCACTGGTCAAGGTAGATGGACGCCCGATCGGAACGGGAAAACCAGGTCCCATTACAAGGAAGATGATAAAGGCTTTCGAAGAGATCACCCAGAAAACAGGTACTCCCATATTTAAAAATTAAAGCCTCTTTATTTTCACTTTTTTTCAAAAACATTAATTACAGATCGGAAGAGCACACGTCTGAACTCCAGTCACCGAATACGAT
>CALBTS010000398.1 GCA_937968035.1 uncultured Methanomethylovorans sp. | reverse complement strand
AGTAGGTGATGATGATGGCAGAAGATGCAGTTAAAGAGCAGGTCTATACGATCCCTCTGCGTTCAATTAAAGAACTCCCCAGGTACAGAAGGGCGGATAAGGCTATGACGCTCATAAGGAATTACCTTACCAAACACATGAAGGTAGGATCCGACCAGGTAAAGTTGCACGCGACCATTAATGAGAAAGTGTGGGAAAGAGGTATGCAGAAGCCTCCATCCTTTATAAGGGTACGTGCTGCGAAGTTTGAAGATGGAGTGGTAGAGGCAGAACTTGCCTGAAACTGCTACCCTATCTTATTTCAGAAAGCGAAGTACATCGAAATGATGATCCCTACTCTGGATATAATGGATACCCCTGTGATCGGGGTTTTCGCAACTTGTACGGAAGACGTTGCTCTGGTGCCATGTGGCACAAAAGCAAATGCCAAGGACTTTATAGCTGACAATTTACATGTTCAGGTACTTGAGGTCATATTGAGCCAAAGCAGTGTGATCGGCTCTATGATAAGGGGCAATTCAAATGGATTTATTGTTCCTAGAGGTGGTTTTGTTGAGGGCTTGGAAGGTATAGGTCTTACTATATCCGTTCTTCCTGATAAGTTGAATGCAGTTGGAAATATTGTTCTAGCTAACGATTCAGCTGCTCTTGTCCACCCGGATTTGTCTGACAAATCTATAGATATCATTGCGCAAACCTTGAAAGTGGATGTGCACAGGGGTACTATCGCAGGTCTGAAAACAGTAGGTATGGCCGGGACAGCAACAAACAAGGGACTGCTTGTGCATCCCAGGACCACTGCACAGGAGCTGGCATTCCTTGAAGATATATTTGAACTGCCTGTGGATGTGGGAACTACCAATTACGGCACTCCAATGGTAGGCTCAGGCCTGCTGGCAAATTCCAAAGGTTATGTGGCAGGTTCAAAGACCACCGGCTATGAGCTGGGTAGGATCGAGGGTGCTCTGGGTTTTATTTCGAAAGATTAAGAATATTTCAATCTATATATGGGTGATCGATATGAAGGACTTTGTTGTTAAAGGGAAGTTCAAAGCCGGATGTGAATGGGAAAAATTCACCAAGCAAGTTGTTAGCCAGAATGAGAAAAATGCAGAGGATAAGGTCTATTCTCTCTTTGGCAGCAAGCATGGCATTAAAAGGATGTTTGTAAGAATAGAAAGTATTGCTGAGGCATGATCCATGGCAGAGATGAATGACGCGGACCCGCGCAGCCTCTTGATGCAGCACCGTGAGTATCAGCGTAGAGCAGAAGCTTTACAGCAGCAGATAAGCATGGTAAGTCTGTCTGCACAGGACTGCCAGCGGGCCATCACTACCATTGAGGAGCTGGAAAAAGAAAAGGCAGGTGCTCAGACCATGGTTCCTATTGGGTCCGGTTCATTCGTCTATGCTAAGCTCGATATGATCGATAAAGTAGTGGTCAATGTTGGGGCTGGTATCAGTATCGAGAAATCCGTTCCTGAAGCAAAGGAAATTCTTCAGAGACGTAAGAACGAGCTTGATAAGATACTGGAAAAGATGAATACCACCCTAGGGCAATTGGCTCAGGGCATGCAGGCTATTGAAGCTCAGGTAGCTGCACTGCAGCAGGGTGCACAGTCAGGCACCCAGTGATTTTTTTACTATCATTTCCGCAGAGTTGATCGTATGTTCAATAAACTGAAAGAAAAGCTCAGCGGCTTTACAAAAAGTCTCGGCAAGCAAATCGATGAAAAGGCCGTTCCTGTGGAGTCTGTTCAGGAAGAAGTAACTGAAATCCCTTTTGTTTCTCCCTCAGGATCAGAAACAGAGCAGCAGCCTCTAGTTGATACTGCAACCGAAATTACTATCGATGAGGTAGAACCGCAGAAGACTTTTGTTTCAGATCTGAATATAGATACAAAAGCTTCCAGATCCCAGGAGCAGAAGAAGACCGGCCTGATAAGCAAGGCAAAGGCTCTGGTCTTTGAGCGCGAGTTCATTCTGGACGAGAAGGATCTTGAAGAACCTCTGTGGGACCTCCAGATCGCCTTGCTTGAGAGCGATATTGCTCTCACTGTTGCGGAAGCCATTACAGAGGCTGTGAGATCCGAACTTGTAGGTTCCCGCAGGAAGATCGGTAAGGATACCACTGACATTGTTGAGCAGGCTTTACGCAATGCTTTATATGATGTGATGAGTGCAAACGTTTTTGACCTTGATGATTATGTCAGAAATGCCAGGAAGCCAGTGCACATTGTCTTTGTAGGCATCAATGGCACTGGAAAGACCACCAGCATCGCTAAGACAGCAAAACGTTTTAAGGACATGGGATATTCCGTAGTCCTTGCAGCAGGTGACACCTTCAGGGCAGGTGCCATCGACCAGTTGCAGATACATGGTGACAGGGTAGGCGTAAAGGTTATCCGACATCAGGAAGGCGGTGACCCTGCAGCAGTTGTTTACGATGCGATGCAATATGCTAAAGCCCACAAGGCCGACATAGTGCTATCGGATACTGCAGGCCGCATGCACACCAACCTCAATCTTATGGAACAGCTCAAGAAGGTCTGCAGGGTAAGTGCTCCAGATCTTATTATTTTCGTGGATGAGGCTGTGGCCGGCAATGATGCCGTAGAGCGGGCAGCCCAGTTCAACGAAGCAGTGCCCATAAACGGTTCCATTTTAACCAAGACGGATGCAGACGCCAAAGGAGGCGCTGCTATATCCATTGCATATATCACGGGCAAACCTATCCTGTTCTTAGGCATGGGCCAGGGTTACGATGATCTGAAGAAGTTCGATCCCAGGTGGTTCGTAGATCAGATCTTTGAGTGATATGATCTTATTTTATATGATTATGTAAAATGGTGCAGCAGCCTATTGGCCACTGCAACCGGCCTTCAGTTCCTCAGATAAATGTTCCAATCTTTCTTCCACATTGTCCTGGGAAGCTATGATGTTCACAAAGGCCGATCCCACTATTACGGCATCGGCACCTGCTGCAATCACCTCTGCAGCCTGCTTGCCATTGGATATGCCAAACCCAACTGCCCTGGGAAGGGTTGTGTTCACTTTCTCCAGGATCTCCTTTGTGGACCTTGCCACATCAGCACGGGCTCCTGTGACTCCCAGGCGGGATACTATATATAAGAATCCTGAACCTTTGCTGAATATCTTCTGCATCCTGTCCCTGTCCGTTACAGGAGTTACCATGAATATCATGTCAACACCATGTGCTTTACAAGCTTTGAGGATATCATCGGCTTCCTCTATGGGCAGATCAGGCACTATTATGCCGGTGATGCCTGATGCAGCACAGTCCTTCACGAACGTTTCCACACCTCTTCTGAAGATGAGGTTATAGTATGTCATGCATACCAGCGGCACTTGCTCTTTAATGGATGCAGCAAGTTCAAAATAGACGTCCGGGTTCATACCGGCTTCCAGAGACCTGTCAGATGCAGCCTGGATCGTAGGTCCGTCTGCCACAGGGTCTGAGAAAGGCAAGCCCAGTTCCACTATGTCAGCTCCGCCCTTTACAAGTGCGTGCACATATTTTCCAGTGTCTTCTGAACTGGGATCTCCTGCACATACATAAGCAATGAGAGCTTTCTCATTCTTTGCTTTCAGTTCACGGAACTTATCTGCTATTCTCATAATTTCTCCTCGCTGGTAGTTGCTTTTACCTTCAATACTGTTTCAAGGTCTTTGTCCCCTCTTCCGGAAAGGCTCACCACCACCAGATCCCCAAGTTCACCGGTATCTGCCATTTTCTTTATGTAAGCCAGTGCATGAGATGATTCGAGTGCCGGGATTATACCCTCAAGCCTGCAAAGTTCATGGAAAGCATCCAGAGCTTCCTGGTCGTTGACACTGCCGGGCTGAATTCTGCCTGTTTCTGCCAGATATGCAAGTTCAGGTCCAACCCCTGAGTAATCCAGTCCGGCGGACACAGACGTAGATTCAAGGATCTGTCCGTACTTATCCTGCAGTATAAGCGTTCTTGCACCCTGCAGGATCCCCTCCTCGCCCGCTCCAAGGGAAGCAGAATGCATTGCTGTCTTTCCCTGCACCTGCATACCGCAACCTCCCGCCTCCACCGGTAAGAGCTTCACATCAGTATCTTCTATGAAGGGATGGAATATACCCATGGCATTGCTTCCCCCGCCTGCACAGGCAACAATGGAGTCAGGAAGCCTTCCTTCTTTTTCCATGATCTGCTGTCTGACTTCCGTGCCAATCACACTCTGGAAGTCCCTCACGATCATCGGATACGGATGAGGTCCCACTACAGAGCCGATAAGATAGTGTGTATTTTCCACATTGGTTACCCAATCTCTCAGAGCCTCATTTATCGCATCTTTCAGGGTCATTGATCCGGACCTCACAGGATGCACCTTTGTACCCATAAGTTCCATGCGATACACATTCATTCTCTGCCTTTCCACATCCTTTGCACCCATATATACAACAGTTTCAAATCCAAGATTAGCTCCTGCCATCGCAGTTGCAGTACCATGCTGTCCTGCTCCCGTCTCAGCGATAATCCTTTTCTTGCCCATGTATTTGGCAAGCAGTGCCTGTCCAATGGTGTTGTTAAGTTTGTGGGCACCACCGTGCACCAGATCCTCACGTTTGAGGTATATCTTTGTACCATATTTCTTGCTTAAGTTCCTTGCATGGTACAGAGGTGTGCTGCGCCCTGCGAACTCCGTAAGATAGTAGTTCAGTTCCCTGAGAAACTCGGGATTCTCCTTGTATCGCTCGTATTCCTCTTCCAGTTCATTCAATGCCGGCATCAGCACTTCGGGCACGAACTGGCCACCGAACCTCCCATAAGTAGGCTTTTGCATAGTTTACACTCCAGTTATCTGTATTGATCTTAATTTAGTAATAGGCCGTTTTTAATTATCGTGATCGTTTTAATATTCTTCAGGAATTATCAGCCAGGCGATAAAATACGCCGGTATCCCTCCGCCACCCAGGAATATCAGAAATATCCACAGGAGCCTTACCAGGGTAGGGTCGATATTCAGATATGCTCCGATCCCTCCACATACGCCTGCAATGATTCTTTCACTTTTGGACCTGCAAAGTTTTTTGTACATTTTTGTGCCTCCACTAGCTCCTTTGTCTTATGGTATATATCATCGCTTTTAATTATAGCGGTCCCTATGAGAAGAGCATCGGCACCAGCTTCTATTACTGTTCCCGCATCTGCACCTGAATGTATCCCACTTTCGCTGATTATAATGTGATCTGTGCCATGTTCCGCGTCGTATTTCCTTAAAAGCGGAGCCAGTACTATGGTATTGTTGAGGCTCACTTCCATTGTATGGAAATTCCTGTTATTGATGCCTATTAGTTTTGCATTTGTTGCAAGGGCTATGTATAGTTCTTCTTCGCTTTGTGTTTCCACCAGTGGCTCCATGCCCTTTGAAATAGCAAGGTCTACAAATTCTCCTAATCTGGCTCCAAGCACGCCTGTTATTAGCAATATGATGTCACAGGATATTTCTCCCAGCTGTTTTTCATCAATGATGAAGTCCTTCCTGAGCACCGGTACATTCACTTCCCTTCTGACATTTTCTAAGTTAGCAAGTGACCCGTGAAAGAATTTTGGCTCAGTCAGTACCGAAATAGCAACAGCTCCCGCTCTTTCCATTTGCATTGCTATGGTGGCTGCCTTTTCCGGCAGTATATCCATATATTTTTGTGAGGGTGATGCAGGTTTCACTTCTGAGATTACGGGTATATGACCTTCCATTTGTTTTTTCCGTATGGCAGCTACTATACTTCTTTTCTTGTCCTTTTCCATTTCATGTTCATCTTGGTCAGGAATTTTTATAGCAGCTACCCTTTTAGACGTTTCATTAAGGATCTGGTTAACAACATCGTGCATTATATCCTCTTTATCTACATTGGTGTATAACTATGTACATGCAATGCCTTCTACTTAAAGATTTTGCCAGAGGGTGGTAATAATATCCATGTCGTGACACCACTTCTTTTCACGATGAATTCTTTTTGTATACTTTGGTTTATTCATGGATCCAATTACGCTTCAATTATTAACAAAAGATAAGTTTGGGATGTTTAATGTTTGAGATTTGCAACCATATCTTTTTTATATATTAAATACTAATATAATAACATCCTTATATTATGGATGTTGAAAGGAGAATACACATGAAAGCAAACAGAAGAAAAACATTATTCAGAAACACAGGTGCCCAGGTGGGTATAGGCACTCTTATTATCTTCATTGCAATGGTACTGGTTGCAGCCGTGGCTGCTGCTGTACTTATCCAGACATCTGGTACATTGCAGCAGAAGGCTCAGTCTACAGGTAAACAGGCAACTCAGGAAGTATCTTCCAACCTTATAGTCAAGAACATTGAAGGCGTGCGCGCAAAGGATAGTGCTACTTCCATGTCCTCTACCATTGACCTGCTGAAATTGAAGGTTGGTCTGAACGTAGGAAGTGCCTCAGTGGATGTGAACCAGGTGGTTGTCTCTATTACTGATGGTACCACTGCCAATAACCTCGTATATGCAGGCAATCATAAATCCTATGCAAACATCGGTGCATCAGATGGAGAAATGGACAATTTTAACTCTTCCAGTGCTGCAACTAATCTTCAAACTCTTCTTACAAAGCAAACTACTGCAATCACCACGTTTAGCAACTGTGATCACTATTTTACAGTAGAGCGTATACGTGATGAAGATGCGTCTTTCTCCCAGTCTAACCCTGTGATGAACACTGGTGATCTTATCAACGTATATATTGCCACAACTTCCTCCACCGCAACTGGCTATAACCTTGTAAGTACCATCGATACTTCAGCAGGTCTTAAGGATTCGGGCCTTAACCTGGTGCCAAGAAGCGTTGTTAACATCATTCTCACTCCGGAATCAGGTGTAGTAACGAACGCAGATTTCGTGACGCCTTCATCATACGGTGTGAAAGAGGCTGTACAGCTTTATCCATAAAATCTTCAGTAATTTGTTAAAGGAGGCGATCTTATGAAATCTAACAGAAAATGTAATTTATATAGAAACAGTAGTGCTCAGGTGGGTATTGGTACCCTTATCATTTTCATTGCCATGGTACTTGTGGCCGCGGTGGCTGCTGCTGTGCTCATCCAGACATCTGGTACACTGCAGCAGAAAGCCCAATCCACGGGTAAGGAGGCCACTCAGGAAGTTTCTTCCAACCTGATCGTGAAAGGCATAGACGGTATCAGGGCTAAGAATTCTGCTGCCGATCTGGCAGGCAATATTTCTCTGCTCAAGTTAAAGGTAGGCCTTAATGTTGGCAGTTCTTCGGTGGATGTCAACCAGGTGGTCATTTCTATCACTGATGGTACTGGCACAAATAACCTGATCTATGCCAACAATGATAAGACATATGGATATGCCATGAAGGATTTCAATGCTTCAGCAACCGCAGCTGACAATCTGCTTGATCTGCTTACAGGCACACAGGCTACACCAGGCGCAAATGCGAAATATTACTACACAGTAGACAAGGTCCGTGACGAAGATGGGTCTTTCACTCAGGGAAAGCCGGTAATGAACACAGGTGACCTGGCTATTTTCTATGTTTCAACCGTATGTTCAGGAGACACGACTTTTAACTACATTGGTTCTACTAATGTAAATAAGGCCCAGAAAGATTCAGGGCTGGAAGTAGGACCCAGAACAACTATCAGTATTGTGCTCACGCCCGAATCAGGTGTAGTGACAAATGCAGATTTTGTAACACCTTCTTCCTATGGTACCAAGGAAACGGTTGTTCTGTATCCATAAGGTGAGTATTCTCACCTTTCATTTTTTTTTATTCGGGCATTTTCTTAAATATTGGTATTGTATTTATTTTCTTTCTAAATTGATCTCTTTGCGCTTTAAGATCGTTTTTGGGTCAACACTATTTCACTTATTGCGTTTCCTTGCTTCTCTTGATCATTCATAACCCCTTTAATTAAAGCAAAGAAGAAAATACAAGCCTTATCTTAATTGTAAAGCGAGGTGAGTCACAGCATCCACATGTAAGAAGAATTGCATGAACAAGGATCGTAAAGCAAATAAGAATAAAGGTGAAATCTTTAGGCGCGCATTTTATGGACTTAATCAAGAATATAGGTAATTCCTTACTTTAAGTGATGAATAAATAAAGCCTATCTGATCTGTAGGGCATAATGTGGTTGACGTATATGCTATCTTCGTGACATTTCAGTTAAGACCCGGGACCTTTGGTCCATAGTTCTAAAACAATGCTTTTAGGCGGAAGAATAAGTGATAGCTGCGGGTCGATATCCTGATCATTGATAAAGCACTGGAAGGTGCTTCAGGGCATTCTCTCGATAATATCTCCCATACGTTTTGTCTTCTTATAAAAATCAGTGGTATCTTTGAGGAAATTGGCAGCTATGATCCCTTTATCAGTGATGGTATATCCTCCTCTTTTAACCTTCTCGACCAATCCCTCGAGCTGAAAGACCGTTTTCATTTTGCTTCCAATACTTCCTTTGTCAGCAAAGCGGTCAGTATATTCCCTTATATCAGCAAACTCAGTGACTTCCCCTTCATTCTTGTTCAGGACAAGCAGAATGAGCCTGTACTGGATGTCTCCTGGACCTTGGTTTATACCAAGGGACTGATAGAAATCAGCAACTTTTTGTTCCATCTCGACATCGATCTCAGAAGTCATTTTCATCCTCCTCTTCTTCTTCATATCTCTCATGCTGGAATTTTTTTATGCCGAGTGTTCTTTGCAATGTTGAGGGAGGGAAGTAAGCGAGGAATGCCAGAACGGTGCCAATAAGAACAAAGATCCTTGCTGCCATTTGCATGACATCCAGGTTTGTTATCATATCCGTAAGCATGAAATCAAAGACAAAGGAGATCGCCACCAGGGGAAGAGCAGTTCTATATCTCAGGCGACGGGGCATACGCTGCAGGAATATCAACAACATCATTCCCAGTATCATTGCTGTGGGAATGACAAAAAGTCCAACAAGATATATATTAATGGCAATATCACTGTTGATGCTGAACATTGAGGAATATCCGGTGATAGTGGGTCCAATGACACCATTAGAGTAAAGGAACGCCAGGTATGTTGCCCCAAAAAGTGTGAACAAGAACGAGATGTATCCACTAATTTTCTGGTTGCCTGTTATTACATACAGTATAAAGAAAACAAGTGGAACAGTGACCATTGAAAATGGTACTGCTGCAAGGTTATACATTATCAGGTCAAGGGATGGATGATTTGTGGCTGCCGCTATCATACGGATAGTAGTTGGCAGGTAAGTTAAGGCTACCAGTGACCAGAGGATCACAGATCGGAAGAGCGTCGTGTAGGGAAAGAGGGTAGATCTCGGGGGGCGCCGGA
>CALBTS010000397.1 GCA_937968035.1 uncultured Methanomethylovorans sp. | reverse complement strand
GACTGGTATCTGCATATCAGGGCTACTGATAATGCCAGTAACATAAATTACTCCGTTTCCAACGCTTTTGCAATGGATAACAGCCTGCCTGTGATACATTTCGGTACTGACGGTAATACCACCTATGCACAAAGCCACAGCACCAATGTAACGGTTGTTGACTCACTTTCAGGTATTGAGGCTTTGGCTTATTCCTGGACCAACGATCTCAATGTCAGTTCAGTATCACATTGGACAGCTTTCAATAATGGCGCTACCCTTACCAGAGATTCTGGAGAAGGCGACTGTTATCTGCATGTCAGGGCAACTGACAATGCAGGTAATACAAATTACTCTGTATCCAATGCTTTTGCGCTGGACAATACGCTTCCTGTTGTGAGTATCACCGGCAATCCGGCCAGCTGGCAGAACACCAGTGCTGTCCTGAATGTAAGCATAGATGATCTGTCAGGTGTCTCTCAGGTAAAATGGGCTACTGGTATCCTCAATTCCACATATTTCGCATCAAGTGGGAATATACTCAGTTCTCCTTATTCGTTCGAAGTCTCAGGGAATGGCAACTACACAGTATATGCCAGGGACCTGGCAGGTAATGAGAATGCTACTGTCTTTACAGTATCATATATAGATACTCACGTTCCATCTGTCAGCTTGTCACCCGATGGTAACAGTACTTATTCTCAAAGCCACAATTCTACAATAACATCTTTGGATGGCCTTTCCGGTGTACAGTCCATTGCATATTCCTGGGGTCAGAATTCCAATGTGGGTTCAGTCTCCTCCTGGACTGTGTGCAATAGCGGTGATACGGTAACGCAGGATTCTGCAAATGGCAATTGGTATCTCCATGTAAGATCCGCTGACAATGCGGGTAATGTCAACTATTCGACATCCGGTGTGTTCAGGCTGGACAATGGTCTGCCTGTGATACATATCGAAAACAATGGAAACGATACCTATTCCAGGAGCCATAACACTGATGTGACGGTTTCCGATGCGCTTTCAGGTATTAACCAGCTCGCTTATTCCTGGACCCAGGATACTAATGTAGGTTCGGTATCTCAATGGACAGCTTTTGACAATGGAAGTACACTGACAAAGAATTCCGGCGATGGCAATTGGTACCTACATATAAGGGCTGTTGATAACGCAGGCAACACCAATTACTCCGTGTCCTCTAACTTCAGGCTGGATAACACTGTTCCTGCGTATACATGGATACAGAAGCCTCTTAATGCAGACACAGGAGATTCTGTTGTGATCGAGCTGAATGCTACGGATGTTTCTTCTGTTTCCGAATGCATCATAACAGTTGATGGTGAAGAATATCAGATGAATACAAGTTCGGGCGGTTACTCATGGACCGTGGACATTCCCGCCAGTGATTCCGGAACACTTGTAAGCAAGGTTATCTATAGCTGTACTCTAAGCGATCTTGTGGGCAATGTGGGCAGTACTGGTAATGTCCGGATGAATGTTTCCATCCTGCCCATTGCGGATTTTACGGCAAGTGAAACCACAGGTACTGCTCCGCTGACAGTAGGTTTTGAGGATGGTTCTTTTGGCCCGGTGGAAGACTGGCACTGGGACTTCGGAGACGGTAGCACTTCCACAGAACAGAACCCGGTCCATACTTTCGGATCAGGCGATTTCACTGTCAATCTGACAGTGACGAACAGCAATGGCACTTCCAGCCAGCAGCTCAACGTAAGAGTAGCTGAACCGCTTAGCTGTACAACCTCACCGGAAGATACGGAGCTGATCTCTATCTACGGTGAAGAAACTAACTTCAGTGCGACAGCTAACATTCTCTCAAGTTTTAGCTGGTATATCGATGGTGAACCAATAAGCGGAAATGGTATTACCATGTCCTCGAATGATGACGATTCCTCATGTCTATCATTCTGTGCCATAAACACAAGTGAGTACATCGATCAGGATGATTTCTTTGTAGAGGATTACAACATATCTGTTGTAGTAAGCAATGAAACCACGGGTATGTCAGATACGTTCTCATGGGATTGGACAGTAACAAATTCTTCAGCTGCTGAGGATGGAGAGGAAATTTTATTTGTTATTTCACAGGTTCCTGAGATCACATCCAGCGGAAATATGTCATACGTGGGATTCAACACAACGGATGATGAAAAGATGGATTATAGCAATCTTACCGGTAGTATCACTTTTGTTTCTTTTGCCACTCCAGGCAATGCTTCTGACCTGCGCATAAAGATCGAAGTGTTGGACAAGTCATCACTTAACGAATCTGAAGCGGGATTCTCTCAGGACTCTGTGTACCAGTACTTCGACATTAGTTTCAATAACCAGACACTTGTTGACAACACTGGTCTTAACAGGAGTATCGAGTTCAGGGTCCTGAACGAACGTGATGGCGGTTCCCTTGCCATTACTTCTGTGATGCTCAAGCACTGGGGTGATCCGGCATGGGAAAGCTATGTTCCGGAACTTCTGGACAATGATGGCACATATTCGTATTTCATTGTTCGCAACATCTCCGGATTCTCACCTTTTGCGATCACCGCAAACTATGAGTACTCTTCAGGCTCAGGTTCGGGCTCAGGCACCGGTAAGGCTGTTGTAATGCCTTTGTCCTCACAAGAGGATACGGGAAAAGCGGGCGGTTCAGCCTCTTCAGGTTCCGGAGGTTCAAAAGTATCACCCGTCACCTCAAGTTCAGAAGGTGCCAGAGATGGACCAGGGGATAAGACACAGAGTAATGATGGTATCGGGAGCGAAGCTGATAGCAGCAATAACAATAGACACAACAACATAGCTGCAGCTGGAATTGTACTACTGGCTGGCGCATTCTTGATCTTCTTCCTCTACAGGAAGATAAAAGAATAAGATAAATAGTCGGGTTCCCAGCTAGTTCCTCCCGGAAGGCGAAACATCGGGAGGAACCATTTTTTAAATATGTTCTCTTTGGTGCTGGCGTTTATTGTGAACTCTGATAGGTAGTGAAAAGCAGACTTTATTTTTCATAAATGATTTCTTTTTGGCTATGGCTTTATAAAAAGCAAATTCTCACATCCTGACATAAGCATATTTTATGTCAAGGATAGCACATTTATATTTTCCTGCTGCACATAATGATATTTGGAGAACTACCTAATGACCGTTGACCTCTCTTCTCTTCCAGATCTTCCGGGAGTGTACCTCATGAAAGATGACTCCGGAGAAGTGATCTACGTGGGGAAGGCCCTCTCACTGCGAAAAAGGGTCCGCCAGTACTTCCAGTCATCAAAGAACCTCACTCCAAAGACTAAAACGCTTGTCAGCCGCATAGAGGATCTGGAATATATAGTCACAGATACGGAAGTCGATGCTCTTGTTCTTGAAGCGAACCTTATCAAAAAATATAGGCCGCGGTATAATGTCCGTCTGAAGGACGATAAAAGGTATCCTTATGTCAAGGTCACAGTGAACTCCAGATATCCCCGGATCTTCCTGACACGCCGGAGGCTCATGGATGGGTCCCTGTATTTCGGGCCATATACAAATGCAGGTGCTATAAGAAAAACACTGGATATCATATCCCAGGTCTTCAGGATACGCAGGTGCAGGCAACCTCTTAATGAAAAGAAGGCAAGACCCTGTCTGGACTATCATATTAAAAGATGCTATGCGCCATGTGCCGGGAAGATAAGTGAAAAGGAATACCTGGAAAATGTCCAGGAGGCTATAAAGTTCCTTAAAGGAGAGACTTCCGGGTTGGTGAAAGAACTGGAAGAAAGGATGCAAGACCTTGCATCAAAACAGGAGTATGAAGCTGCTGCCCAGGTAAGGGACCAGCTTGAAGCTGTCAAAGTGCTCTCACAACAGCAGATAGCCACTTCCGGAACAGACGACAGGGATGTAATAGCAGCTGTCAAGGATGGTGACACAGTCTACATCCAGATATTCTACGTGAGACATGGTAATATGGTGGGGAGAGCTGACCTTGCCATGAGCTCCGCAGAAGGCACTGCACTTCCGGATATTGTCTCTCAATTCATAAAGCAGTATTATCTGGATTCGCCCATCCCTACGGAAATATTGATACAATACGATATACCTGAGCATGATCTCATCACCTCATGGCTCAAACAGAGGTCAGGACGGGAAGTTCATATAAATGTGCCTCAGAGGGGTGATAAAAAGAAGATGCTCGACATGGCTTTGATGAATGCAGAAATGACCATGCGGGCAAACCGGCTAAAAGCTGTGGTAGCCAGCGAGTCGATGGAATCGCTCAAAGACCTGCAATCATTACTTTCCCTACCCTCAGTGCCTTTATACATAGAAGGATTTGATATATCCAATATCTCCGGAACAGATGCTGTCGGCTCAATGGTGGTGTTCGAGAATGGTAAGCCATCTAATAATAAATACAGACAGCACAATATCAGAACAGTTAAAGGCATTGATGATTTTGCAATGATGGGAGAAGTTGTCGGACGCCGCTATTCCCGCCTCAA